>NZ_LT906480.1:4945000-5004261 GCF_900186865.1 Stenotrophomonas maltophilia | reverse complement strand
CAGCAATAATCGTCCGGTGGCCGGGGCATGGACGCGACAAGGCGCCCAAACACAGGCCTGAAAGGGGGGAAATGGATGGCTCAGACTACCACCGAGCGCCCGCCTTCGGAATGCTTGTCCCCTACTTATTCACAAAAACATCCACAGCTATTGCACAGCCCGGTGAATTCGCGTAGCTGCCAGGGGTTGACTTGGGGCAGGGTACCTCTCTAGAATTTCCGGTTCTTTCCGTCCCATTCATACGAGAGGCCCCCAATGGCCACGAAGCGCACCTACCAGCCCAGCAACCTCAAGCGTAAGCGCGACCACGGCTTCCGTGCCCGTATGAAGACCGCTGACGGCCGCAAGATCCTGTCGCGTCGCCGCGCCAAGGGCCGCAAAGTCCTGAGCGCCTGATTGCCATGCCGCACCCCGCGGCAGACGCAATCCCTTCGACAGTGAATACTGCAGACCCGCGCAAGCGATTCCCTCGCTCTGCGCGGGTTCGCACGCGTGCCGAATACTCAACGGTCTTCAACGGCGCCCGCCGTGTGTCCGATCCGCTGATGACCCTGCACTGGCTGCCGGCTGACCGGCCGGCCAGGCTGGGTCTGGCGGTTTCCCGCAAGGTTGATCCGAACGCCGTCGGGCGTAACCGGATCAAGCGCGTCCTGCGCGACATCCTGCGTCAGACACGTACCGACATCCAGCCAGGCGACTTTGTCGTCGTGGCTCGTAGTGCTGCGCGTTCCGCCAGCAACGACGAGATCCGCCAGGCCTTCCTGCGCCTGCTGCGTCGCCTGCGTGCATTGCCCACGCCGGGCGTGGACGGCACAATGCCGCCGCCTGATGGCATCGCAACTCCTTCTTTGACCGAGCCGGCATCGCGTCCCGGCCCCGCCGAGCCTGTCCGCTGATGAACCAGACCCGCGTATTCCTCATTTTTGCCTGGCTGATGGTGGCCGTGCTGCTGTGGATGGAGTGGAGCCGTGAAAAGGCTGCTCCGACCCCGGCACCAACCACCACGTCGGCCCCGGCCGCCGCACAAAGTGTTCCGGGCGCGAACCCCGGCGCCATCCCCAGCGCCCAGGTGCCGGGCGCCCCCGGCCCGGCCGCCGCACAGGCCCAGGCCAGCGCTACCCCGGCCAGCCAGCGCGTGACCGTCACCACCGACGTGCTGCGCCTGGTGCTCGACGGCGGCCGCGTGCTCGACGCCGAGCTGCTGCAGTTCCCGCAGACCAAGGACGAAGGCAGCCCGCCGGTCCGCCTGCTGACCGAAGACCCCGCGCACCCGTACAGCGCGATCAGTGGCTGGGCCAGCGAAGACAAGAACACCCCGGTCCCCGGCGCTGACGGCTTCAAGCTGGTGGGTGACACCAAGGACTTCGTGCTGGCCAAGGGCCAGAACGAGCTACAGATCCCGTTCGTGTGGACCGCCGACAACGGCGTGACCATCAAGCGCACCCTGACCGTCTCGCGCAACGAGTACGCCGTGCGCTTCAAGGACGAAGTCAGCAACGCTGGCGCCGCGCCGTGGAACGGCTACGTCTACCGCACCCTGGACCGCACCCCGACCATCCTGTCGCGGAGCATGACCAACCCGGATTCCTTCAGCTTCAACGGTGCCACCTGGTACGACAACGACAAGAAGTACCAGCGTCGTGCGTTCAAGGACTACCTGGAAGACGGCACGCTGAACCAGAACATCACCGGCGGCTGGCTGGCGATGCTGCAGCACCACTTCTTCACCGCCTGGATCCCGCAGAAGGACCAGACCGCACACTACGTGCTGTCGCAGGTGGCCGGTCGTGACCTGATCGAAGCGCGTGGCCCGGCCTTCACCGTGGCCCCGGGCCAGTCCACCAGCACCGAAGCCCGCCTGTGGGTCGGCCCGAAGCTGGTCAACCTGATCGCCAAGGAAGACGTGCCGGGCCTGGACCGCGTGGTCGACTACAGCCGCTTCTCGATGATGGCGGTGATCGGCCAGGGCCTGTTCTGGGTGCTGAACCAGGTGCACAAGCTGGTCGGCAACTGGGGCTGGGCGATCGTCGGCCTGGTGGTGCTGCTGAAGCTGGTGCTGTACCCGCTGTCGGCGACCCAGTACAAGAGCGGCGCCAAGATGCGTCGTTTCCAGCCGCGCATCGCGCAGCTGAAGGAACGCTATGGCGATGACCGCCAGAAGTTCCAGACCGCGATGATGGAGCTGTACAAGAAGGAAAAGATCAATCCGATGGGGGGCTGCCTGCCGATCCTCATCCAGATGCCGATCTTCTTCGCCCTGTACTGGGTGCTGGTGGAATCGGTCGAACTGCGCCAGGCGCCCTGGTTCGGCTGGATCCAGGACCTGACCGCACGCGACCCGTACTTCATCCTGCCGGTCATCAACGTGGCAGTGATGTGGTTCACCCAGAAGCTGACCCCGGCACCGGGCATGGACCCGATGCAGCAGAAGATGATGCAGTTCATGCCGCTGGTGTTCGGCGTCATGATGGCCTTCATGCCGTCCGGCCTGGTCCTGTACTGGGTGGTCAACGGCGGCCTGGGCCTGCTGCAGCAGTGGTGGATGACCAAGCGCCATGGCGGCGAGCCGGTCCCGGCCACCACCGCGCCGGCCCCGGTCAAAAAGAAGTAATCCCGACCTGTAGAGTCGACTGTTGGTCGACTGGCAGTAGAGCAGTCGACCAACAGTCGACTCTACTACCGCCCCGGTCGATGAGAAGCCCGCCGCAAGGCGGGCTTTTCGCATGCGGCGTTAGAATCGCCGGCACACCGTTCCTCCCACCTTCGAGTCCTCCATGCAGCGTGCGCCGTCGTTCCGCCTGTTCCTGCCGTCGCTGTTGTTGACCCTGGTCGTTGCCGGCTGTGGCGACAAGGACGCGAAGGCGCCGGCGACCACGGTCACCCAGCCCAGCGCGCAGGCCGCGGCCGCCGCCGATCCCGCCGCTGCACCGTTGCTGGCCGCGCTGCAGAAGCAGCTCGACGGCTACCGCCGCATCATCGTGCTGCTGGCCGACGAGGAACAGCAGTCGGCTGCCGACCGCGGTACCTCCACGCGCGTGGGCCAGCAGCTGTTCCACGATGGCCTGGAACAGCGCACGGCCATCGCCGCGCAGTTCGACACGCTGCTGCGCGGCTCCAGTCCGCAGCGCTTCGCCACCCTCGGCACCGTGCTGGACTACATCGAGTCGGCGCCGGAACTGTTCGACGCCGACCGCCTGGCCTTCCGCGAAGTGCTGCGTGACCTGCATGAACGGGTCGGCACCGATTCGTCGCTGCCGGCAGTGAAGCTGCACCAGCGCATCGGTGAGGACCTGGAGGCGCTTGATGAGATCGAGCGCAACTACAACCAGGAACTGACCCGCATCTTCAGCCGCTTCGAGCGCACCCGCGCCATCGAACTGAAGCGTGAGAAGTGGGACGACTACATCGCCCACCTGCACAAGGACTACAGCCGCGAAGCGATCCTGCGCGACTACGGCGTGATCGAGCCGTACCCGATGTCGATGAAGGACAGCGACCGCGAGATCTTCGGCCGCGACCTGCCGGCCAAGACCGTTGTGCTCACCTTCGACGATGGCCCGCACAAGGCCTACACCGATGAAGTGGTGGCCATCCTCAAGCGCTACGACGTGCCGGGCGTGTTCTTCGAAGTGGGCCGCAACCTCGGCAAGGTCGAGGCCGACGGCAAGGTCAGCCTCGGCCCGATGGCGAAGATCAGCCGCAACCTGATGGAAGAGGGCTATGCGGTCGGCAATCACAGCCTGACCCACGCCCAGCTGTCGCGCACCACCGGTGACGCGCTGCGCCAGCAGGTGCTGGACACCGACACGCTGCTGAAGGATGTCGACAGCAAGCGCGCGCCGCTGTTCCGCTTCCCCTATGGCGCACGCAATGCCGAAGGCCTGCAGCTGCTCAACGAAGCCGGGCTGAAGTCGATCATGTGGAACATCGACTCGATGGACTGGGCCGACCCGGTGCCGGAATCGATCGTCCAGCGCGTGCTCGACCAGGTGAACAAGGAACAGCGCGGCATCATCCTGTTCCACGACATTCACGATCGTGCGGTGAAGGCGCTGCCGCAGATCCTCGACCGGCTGATCGCCGATGGCTACCAGTTCGCTGGCTGGAACGGCCGCGACTTCACGGTCGCCCGTGCGCGCAAGGGCGCGACCAACGATGCCACCGTCACCACCGGCTACGAGAAGTCCTGGGCGATCGTGGTCGGCATCGACAACTACGCCAAGTGGCCGAAGCTGGAGTACGCCAGCCACGATGCGCAGGCGGTGGCCGATACCCTGACCGGGCAGTTCGGCTTCCCGTCCTCGCAGGTGATCGTGCTGAAGAACGAGCAGGCCACGCGCAACAACATCCTGGCTGCCTTCCACGACCGCCTGGCCGATGACCGCACTGGCAAGAACGATCGCGTGTTCGTGTTCTTTGCCGGCCATGGCGCGACCCGCCAGCTCGCCTCCGGGCGCGACCTCGGCTACATCATCCCGGTCGATTCGGACCCGAAGGAATTCGCTACCGACGCCATCGCGATGACCGACATCCAGAACATCGCCGAGAGCATGCAGGCCAAGCACGTGATGTTCGTGATGGATGCCTGCTACAGCGGCCTGGGCCTGACCCGTGGCGGTCCATCGTCGTCGTCGTTCCTGCGCGAGAACGCGCGGCGCAGCGCGCGGCAGATGCTGACCGCCGGCGGTGCCGACCAGCAGGTGGCCGACGCCGCTCCGAACGGCCACTCGGTGTTCACCTGGGTGCTGCTGCAGGCATTGGCCGGCAAGGGCGACCTCAACGGCGATGGGCTGATCACCGGTACCGAACTGGCCGCCTACGTTGCGCCGGCCGTCTCAGCCGTTTCACACCAGACCCCGGCCTTCGGCAGCCTGCCCGGTTCGCAGGGCGGCGAGTTCGTGTTCCAGGTGCCGGACAGCCAGGAGTTCCTCAATGCCGATACGCGCCAGTTGACCGCCGATGCGATCGCACTGAACAACAAGGTTGAAGCCGCCAGCGAAGCCAAGGGCAGCCAGGCGCCGGTGACGGTGGCCGACCTGCAGGGCGGCAAGGCCAAGCTGGTGGTGCCCACTGCGGGCCCGGCGTCGGATCGCCAGCGCGCGCAGCAGGCCAATGACCGCGGCCTGCAGCTGTACCGCGAGAAGCAGTACGACGAGGCGGTGGCGCAGTTCACCGAGGCGCTGAAGCTGCGTCCGGACTTCGCCCAGGCCGCCAACAACCTCGGCTTCGTCTACTACCGCCAGCAGCGCTATGCCGAAGCGGCGCGCTGGCTGGAGAACACGCTGAAGATCGACCCCTCGCGTGCAGTGGCCTATCTCAACCTGGGCGATGCCTACTTCAACGCCGGCGACAAGGCCAAGGCCAAGCAGGCCTACACCACCTACCTGGCGTTGCAGCCGCAGGGCAGTGGCGCGGCCCAGGCGCGCGCACAGCTGGAGAAGCTCTGAGCCATGAACGACGCGATCCGCACCGACACCATCGTCGCCATCGCCAGCGCCCCTGGCGCCGGCGGTGTCGGCCTGCTGCGCCTGTCCGGCCCGCGTGCTGCGGCCATCGCCAATGCACTGGGCGCACCTGCACTGCGTCCGCGCCACGCGCACTACGCGCGCCTGCGTGATGCCGACGGCGAGGTCATCGACGATGGCATCGTGCTGTGGTTCCCGGCACCGAACAGCTTTACCGGCGAGGAAGTGGTGGAACTGCAGGGCCACGGCAGCCCGGTGCTGCTGCAGCAGCTGGTCGCGCGCTGCATCGCGCTCGGCGCGCGCCAGGCGCGGCCGGGTGAGTTCAGTGAACGGGCATTCCTCAACGGCAAGCTCGACCTGGCCCAGGCCGAGGCCATCGCCGACCTGATCGCCGCGGGCGACAACCGCGCCGCGCGCGCGGCACGTCGCTCGCTGGATGGCGTGTTCTCGCGCCGCATCGACGCCGTGGTCGAGCAGCTGGTGCTGCTGCGCATCCACGTGGAAGCGGCCATCGATTTTGCCGACGAACCGCTGGATACGCTCGGTGGCGCGCAGGTGCGGCGTGGGCTGGAACAGGCGCGCAGCGATCTGGCCCTGCTGCGCCGCGATGCCGAACGCGGCCGTCGCCTGCGCGATGGCCTGCACGCGGTGCTGATCGGTCCGCCGAACGCCGGCAAGAGTTCACTGCTCAACGCGCTGGCCGGCAGCGAACGCGCCATCGTCACCGACATCGCCGGTACCACCCGCGACACCCTGCGCGAGACCATCCGCCTGGACGGCCTGGAGCTGACCCTGGTCGACACCGCCGGCCTGCGCGACGGCGGTGACGCCATCGAACGCGAAGGCATGCGCCGCGCCCACGTGGAAATCGAGCGCACCGATCTGGCGCTGATCGTGCTGGATGCGCGCGATCCGGCGGCTGGCGAAGCGGCGCTGGGCGAGGCCGTGGCGGCGGTGCCGCACAAGGTCTACATCCACAACAAGTCGGACCTGCTGGAGGCGTTGCCGTCGCTGGACGATCCGGACCGCGTGTTCGTTTCGGCCGCCACCGGCGCCGGGCTCGACGATCTGCACGCGCGTCTGCGTTCGATCGCTTCGGCCGGGGCAGGGGAGCAGGTGGATGGCGAGTTCTCCGCGCGCACGCGCCATGTGGATGCAATCGAACGTGCGCAGGAACATGCGCAGCGCGCCGATGGCGAGCTGGCGCACGAGCACCTGGAGCTGGCCGCCGAGGAACTGCGGCTGGCGCATGACGCGCTGGGTGAGATCACTGGGCAGATGAGTGCCGATGATCTGCTGGGGAGGATCTTCTCCAGTTTCTGCATCGGCAAGTAAGCCTTGGTAGTGCCGGCCGCTGGCCGGCAACCCAGCCGAACGAGCTCCCCGGGATCGCTACGGGGTCGGAGCCCCTGCGGGGATCCGACCCCAGGTCCCCCACCTGTCACATTGCCGCCGCATACTGACGCCCATCACATACCGCTTGGGGAAGTCGCAGTGAAGTCGTGGGGTTGTGCGTTGCTGTTGTCGCTGGCCGTGGCACCATCGGTGGCCATGAGTGCTGAATCCTCCACCCCGGCCGCGCACAAGGTGTCGGTCTATGGCCATCGCGGGGCGAGCGCGTTGCTGCCCGAGCACACCTTGGCCGCCTATGCGCAGGCGATCGCCGATGGCGCCGACTACATCGAGCCGGACCTGGTGATGACCGGGGACGGAGTGATGGTCGCCCGCCACGAGAACGAGATCAGCGGCACCACTGATGTGGCCTCGCATCCCGAATTCGCCAGCCGCCGCACCAGCAAGGTCATCGACGGGCAGAAGGTGGACGGCTGGTTCACCGAAGACTTCACCCTGGCCGAGCTGAAGACCCTGTACGCGCGCGAGCGCCTGCCGGAACTGCGCAGCACCGCCTATGACGGCCAGTTCCGCATCGCCAGCCTGGACGAGATCCTCGCATTCCTTGTCCAGCAGGCCGGGCGTGCCAACCGTGGCATCGGCCTGGTGCCGGAGATCAAGCACCCGACCTACTTCCAGTCGATCGGCCTGCCGATGGAAGACAAGCTCCTGACCGCGCTGCGTGGCAATGCCTATACCAACGTCGGCCCGGTCACCATCCAGTCGTTCGAGACCGCCAACCTGCGCTACCTGCGCGGCAAGATCCCGCGCGGCAGCAACATCCGCCTGCTGCAACTGCTGTGGAAGGGCGACACCCAGCCGGCCGACATCGCCAAGGCCGGTGGCAAGCTGACCTACGCCCAGATGATGACGCCGGCAGGACTGAAGGACATCGCCAGCTACGCCGACAGCATCGGCCCGGAACTGCGCTCGATCATTCCGCTGGACGCCAAGGGCGCGCTGAGCACTCCGACCACGCTGGTACAGGACGCACATGCAGTGGGCCTGATGGTGATTCCGTACACCTTCCGTCCGGAGAACCACTTCCAGGCCAGCAACCTGCGCAAGGGCGCCGACAACGCGCGCAATGCCGAGGGTTCGATTGCCGAGATGCGTGCCTATCTGGCCACCGGCATCGACGCCTTCTTCACCGATGACCCGGCACTGGGCCGGCAGGCGGTGGATGGCATGGGCGCGGCGGGGAATGCGGCGAACTGACGGACTCTGGTAGATGCCAACCTTGGTTGGCACACAACAACCGCCGACCAAGGTCGGCCACTACCGGTTCATGAGGGTGCCGGCCAGCGGCCGGCACTACCGGGGCATTTTCAGCCGCGCGGCTCGTCTGGCCGGCGGAACGGAATCACCACGTAGTCCTGGCCTTCGCGCGGCTGCCACAGCACCGGCACGCGCTGCGGTGACGGCGGTTCCAGCTCGTCGTCGGCCAGCGGTTCGGCCTCGTCTTCTTCGTCTTCCCAGCTGTAGCGTTGGCGCGGCGGCAGCGGGTCGGCGTTGCGGAACAGCAGCGCGGCGATGATGCCGGCGAAGGCGCCGCCCATGTGCGACTGCCAGGACACGCCGTCGGCGTGCGGCAGGATGGTCATCAGCATGCCGCCGTAGAACAGCATGCCGATCAGGCCGGTGGCAATCGCTGCACGGTCGCGGCGCAGCAGGCCCAGGCTGGCCAGCAGGAACATCAGGCCATGGGTCACGCCGCTGGCGCCCAGGTGCACGCTGCCCGGATTGCCCAGCATCCACGCACCGATGCCCGAGCCCAGCCACAGCAGGGGCAGGGCGCGCACGGTGGCTTTCGGGTAGACGCTGCCGGCCAGCGTGCCCAGGATCAGGATCGCGATGCTGTTGGCGGCGATGTGCTCGACCGAGGCATGCAGCATCGGGCCGCCGATCAGGCCAAGCAGGCCCTTGGCTTCCAGCGGCGCGACCGCCCAGGGCCGCCAGTCGAAGGTGCCCTGCAGGGCGAACACGGCCACCAGCACCAGCACGGCGGCCAGGCTGACATTGAACGCCCGCAGGATGCGCGAGCGGTCATTGCGGGGGGCCGGCAGGTCGCCAGCGGGCAGGGGCGCGTTGTTGTCCATACCTCAGCAATGGCGGTGACTGGCGCGAAACCAAGGCCACCGCAACGGGAGAGTGGGTGAGGCCGGCGGGACAAGCCCGCCGGCCGGCCATGATCAGGCGTGGCCGGAGCCTTCCTTCGGCGGGTACTTCAGGCTCAGTACCACGGTGGCGGCGATGATCACCGCGACCACGCCCAGCGACACCGGGGTCGGGATCTTGAACAGGTCGATGATCATCATCTTGATGCCGATGAAGCCCAGCACCAGCGCCAGGCCATACGGCAGCAGGTGGAAGCGGTCGGCCATGCCGGCCAGCAGGAAGAACATCGCGCGCAGGCCCAGTACCGCGAACACGTTGGAGGTGAGCACGATGAACGGGTCGGTGGTGATCGCGAAAATCGCCGGGATGCTGTCCACGGCGAAGATCACGTCGGTGACCGCGATCAGGATCAGCACCGCGAACAGCGGGGTGAACCAGCGCACGCCGTCGCGCTTCACGCTCAGTGCGTTGCCGGCATAGTCCGGCAGCAGGCGCAGGTGCTTGCGCATCCAGCGCAGGGCGGGATTGGTCTCCAGGTCCGGCTCCTGGCCGGCGGCGAACCACATCTTCCAGCCGGTGAACAGCAGGAAGGCGCCGAACACGTAGAGCAGCCAATGGAACTGGCTGATCAGCACGCTGCCGGCGAAGATCATGATCGTACGCAGCACGATCGCGCCCAGGATGCCGATGATCAGCACCTTCTGGCGCTGCTCCTCCGGCACCGCGAAGTAGCTCATGATCATCAGGAACACAAAGATGTTGTCGACCGCCAGCGCCTTCTCGACCAGGTAGCCGGTCAGGAACTCGAGGCCGACCTTGTTGGCCACCACCTGGCCGGCGGTCTCATTCAGGTAGTACCAGAGGCCCGCATTGAACAGCAGGGCCAGCGCGACCCAGCCGATGGACCACCACAGGGCCTCCTTGAAGGTGACCTTGTGCGGTCCACCATGGCGCATCAACACGAGGTCGACCAGCAGGGCGATGACCACCACCGCTGCGAAGCCGCCCCACAACCACACGTTACCGATCGTCTGCATTGGGAATGTCCGTTGGAAAGATGAATGCCAGGCCGGACGGCGAGGATCTGCAACGGAGGATCGGGAGGGGGATCCAGGGACAGAGCTTCGCCAGTACGGCGAAGGTCTCGCTCGCAGTTCCAGTCGGCTGGAACTGCCGTTGCACCGGA
The DNA here is from genome assembly GCF_900186865.1 of Stenotrophomonas maltophilia. Lineage (NCBI taxonomy): Bacteria > Pseudomonadati > Pseudomonadota > Gammaproteobacteria > Lysobacterales > Lysobacteraceae > Stenotrophomonas > Stenotrophomonas maltophilia. Next base: position 4,994,100 of record NZ_LT906480.1, on the reverse strand, counting down.
GCCTGCGGGCTCGAAATGACGGCGACAACGTCTGGGAGCTACTCCCCTTCTGGCGCCGATTCTGCCGTCTGGCCCCGCCGCCGTCAAATGGGGAGGCCAGGGGTCGGATCCCCAAAGGGGCTCCGACCCCATCGTCGCCACACTGGGGTCAGAGCCCCTGCGGGGATCCGACCCCGGCGCCCGGTTTACAATGGGTGGATGAATACCCCCCTTCCGATTGTCCGCCTCAAGAATGCGTGGCGTTCCAGCCACCCGTGGATCTTCCAGAAACTGGTCGAGAAACCGACCGTCCGGCCCAAGCCCGGTTCCATCGTCGACGTGGTCGGCATCGATGGCGAGTTCATTGGCCGCGGGTTCTACAACGGGCACTCGCGCATCGCCGTGCGCATCCTCGAAACCGACCAGAACGTGCCGGTCGATGCCGGCTGGTTCTCGCGCAAGATCGCCCAGGCGGTGTCGCTGCGCCGTGAGGTGCTGAAGCTCGACGCGGTCTCCGACGCCTGGCGCGTGGTGCACAGCGAAGGCGACGGCCTGTCCGGCCTGGTGGTGGATCGCTACGGCGACCTGGTGGTGGTCGAGTTCTTCGCCGCCGGCATGTTCCGCCACCGCGAATGGATCTACGACGCCCTGCGCGAGCAGTTCCCGGGCTGCCGTTTCCACAGCTTTGCCGACGAACACGTGCAGAAGCAGGAGAGCTTCGACTTCCACGGCAACACCACCACCGAGGCGTCGGTGATCACCGAGTACGGCATCAAGTTCCGCGCCGACCCGGCCGGCGCGCACAAGACCGGCTTCTTCGCCGACCAGCGCGAGAACCGCGAGTGGCTGAGCCAGCAGGTGGAAGGCAAGAGCGTGCTGGACCTGTGCTGCAACACCGGCGGTTTCGCCGTGTATGCCGCTGCGCGTGGCGCTTCGGAAGTGGTCGGCATCGACATCGATGAGGACGTCATCCAGATCGCCAAGGGCAATTCGCGCCTGAACAACGTGCGCCCGAAGTTCATCCAGTCCGACATCTTCCCGTGGCTGCGCGACGCCGCCAACCGCGGCGAGCAGTACGACGTGGTGATCCTGGATCCGGCGAAGATGACCCGCGACCGCGACCAGGTCATCACCGCGCTGAAGAAGTACCTGGACATGAACAAGCTGGCGCTGGGCGTGGTCAAGCCGGGCGGCCTGTTCGCCACGTTCTCCTGCACCGGCCTGGTGGCCGAGGACCAGTTCCTCGACATGCTGCGCCGCGCGGCCTATTTCTCCGGCCGCACGATCCAGATCCTGAAGGTCGCTGGTGCGGGTCCGGACCATCCGTTCATGGCCCACGTGCAGGAATCGCGTTACCTGAAGGCCGTGTTCTGCCGCGTGGTCGACTGACCCGCGGCACACCTGCCCGGCCGGCCGTGGGCCGGCCACTGCGGCATCGCCGGGGAAAGGTCCATGCGTAAAGCTGACCGCCTGTTCCAGCTGGTCAACCTGATCCGTGTACGGCAGCCGGTGACCGCCGCCGTGCTGGCGGCGGAGCTGGGCCTGTCGGTACGTAGCATCTATCGCTACATCGATGACCTGTCCGTGGCCGGTATTCCGGTCTACGGCGAGGCGGGCATCGGCTATCGGCTCGACCCGGGTTTCGAACTGCCCCCGCTGAGCCTGGATGCGGCCGAGGCAGAGGCACTGCAGCTGGCCGTGGAAATGCTGGCCTGTAGTGGCGCTGGCCACCTGCAACCGGCGGCGCGTTCGCTGCTGCACAAGCTGCAGGCGGCGATGCCCGAGCGTGCTGCCAGCCCACGCACTGCCCGCGCGCTGCGTGCCATACCCGTTTCACTGCGGTGTTGGCAGCCACTGCATGCGGCCATCGCCGACCGCCGCAGCGTCCAACTGCGCTACCGCAGCCGGCAGGGTGACATCAGTCAACGTAGCGTGTTCCCGCTGGGCTTATTCCACTGGGGGCAGCACTGGACGCTGGGCAGCTGGTGCGCGCTGCGGCAGGACTATCGCGACTTCCGCCTCGACCAGATCGAGGCGATGGACGATGCCGTTGACGTGCCGTTGCCTGCCTGGGTCACGCTCGAAGCGTATCTGCAACACCAGCAACGGGCCTGGGAACAGCGCGCGCACTGACACCCCGGTGGCAGCAGGGGGAGCACAGACTGCCCGCTCATCCACAGCGGAATCCTTCCCATGCACGCACGTACGTCCGTCCTTGAACTGGCGGTGTTCACCGTCAAGCCCGAGGCACGCGCTGACATGCCCAAACTGCGCATGCAACTGCGCGCGGTGATCGCCCAGTTCCCAGGGTTGATCGATTACCAGCCGTTCTCGCCGATGGACGGTGATGATCGCTTCGTCGATATCGCGCACTGGCAGGACCTGGCCAGCGCACAGGCAGTGGCACAGGCCTTCGCTGAAGGCGATGCGCGATTCGCGCCATACATGGCGGTCATCGAGGAACTGCAGCTGATGCAGCACTTCCTGCCAGGCTGACCCTGGGCGTTCGAGATAATGGCGCCCCATTGATCAGATGGCGCGGCCCGACTCTACAAATCTGCCGGCTGCAGCGCTATGGTCGGGCTCTTCCCATTGCCGGTGAGAGCCCATGCCATCGTTGCGCCACCTGTCCGTCGTGCTTGCCCTGGCGCTGTGTGCGCCGCTGTCGGCTCATGCCATCGAGTTCAGCGCACAGGAACTGGCCCGCGCCAAGGCCCTGCAGCAGCGCCTGGTCACACTCGACAGCCATCTGGATACGCCGGCCAATTTCGGCCGGACCGGCTTCGACATCGAGCAGCGCCACGACCGCAACGCACTCTCGCAGGTGGACTACCCGCGCATGGTCGAGGGCGCGCTGGACGGTGGCTTCTGGGCGATTTACACCGATCAGGGCGACCGCAGCCCAGCCGCGCACCTCGCCGAGCGTGACCATGGCCTGCAGCGGCTGCTGGAGATCCGCGAAATGCTGGCCGCCAATCCCGAGCGTTTCGCGCTGGCATTGACCGCCGATGACGCGGCACGGATCAAGGCCGCCGGCAAGCGCGTGGTCTACATCAGCATGGAAAACGCCAGCCCGCTGGTGGAAGACCCCAGCCTGCTCTCGTTCTACCACCGTGCCGGCCTGCGCCTGCTCAGTACCGTGCACTTCGCCAACAACGAGTTCGCCGATTCGGCCACCGACCCCAAGGGAGCGGAATGGAAAGGCCTGAGCCCGGCCGGCAAGGGCCTGGTGCAGCAGGCGGTGAATCTGGGCATCGTGATCGACCAGTCGCATGCGTCCGACGCGGTGTTCGATGACCTGCTGGCAATGATGCCGGTGCCCTTCGTGCTGTCGCACAGCTCAGCCAAGGCGGTCTACGACCACCCGCGCAATCTTGATGACGCGCGCCTGCGCAAGCTGGCCAAGGCCGGCGGCGTGATCCAGGTGAACGCCTATGGCGGCTACCTGATCGACACGGCGAAGACACCCGAGCGCAAGCAGGCCGAGGAAGCGCTGAGCAAGCAGCTGGGTGGCTGGGAAGGCATGGGCATTGAGCAGGGGGTTGCCCTGCTGAAGGCCGAACAGGTGCTGGACCACGAGCACCCGGTGCGCCATGCCAGCCTCGACGACTTCTTCGCCCACTTCGAGCACATCCTCAAGGTGGTCGGCCCCGAGCACGTGGGCATCGGCCTGGACTGGGATGGCGGCGGCGGCCTGAGCGACCTGCCCGATGTCAGCCAGCTGCCGAAGATCACCGCGTGGCTGCTGCGCAAGGGTTACACCGAGCAGCAGATTGCCGGCATCTGGGGCGGCAACCTGCTGCGGGTGATGCGCCAGGCGCAGGACTACGCGGCAAAGCAGGGCGGTTGACCGCCCTGCGGTAGTGCCGGCCGCTGGCCGGCATTGCCCGTATCAACAGGATGTGAGGTGCCGGCCAGCGGCCGGCACTACCGGCGATCCGGTTATTTCGCGATCAGCGCGTGGCGACGGCTGTACAGGAAGTACAGCACCAGGCCGGCCACGTTCCACAGCAGGAAATACAGCTGGGTGGTGTGCGGCAGGCTGAGGAACAGGTAGATGCAGCCCAGCGCGGCCAGCGGGCCGACCACGAAGGCCAGCGGCGTGCGGAACGTGCGCTCGCGGTTCGGCTCGCGCAGGCGCAGCACCACCAGGCAGATGCCGACGGCGGTGAACGCGGCCAGGGTACCGGCGTTGGCCAGCGCGGCAATCTCGTCCAAGCGCGCCACACCGGCCAGCGCCGACACCACCACTGCGGTGAACAGCGTGGTCGCCACCGGCGTGCCGGTGCGCGCGTTGACCTTGGACAGGCCACGCGGCAGCAGGCCATCACGGCTCATCACGAAGAAGATGCGGCTCTGGCCGTACAGGAAGGCCAGCAGCACGGTCGGCAGGGCGATGATCGCGATCACGCCGATCACCATCGCCGCGGTCGGATGGCCCAGCTGGCGCATGATCAGCGCCAGCGGCTCGGCGCTGTGGCCAAACACGGCGTAGCTCATCGCACCCACGGCGGCCAGCGCCACCAGCACGTAGACGATGGTGCAGCCGATCATCGAACCGATGATGCCGATCGACAGGTCGCGGCCCGGGTTCTTGGTTTCCTCGGCGGCGGTGGAGATCGCATCGAAGCCGTAGAAGGCGAAGAAGATGATCGCCGCCGCTGCCATTACGCCGTGCTCGACGCCATCGGGGCCCATCGACTTGGCGAAGCCATACGGCATGAACGGCTGCAGGTTGGCGCTGTCGAAGGCGGGCAGGGCCACGGCCACGAAGATGGCCAGCGCGATCAGCTTGAACACCACCAGGATGGCGTTGAGGGTGGCGCTTTCCTTGGTGCCGGCCATCAGCATGCCGGCCACCAGCCAGGTGATGATGATCGCCGGCAGGTTGATCATGCCGCCTTCCACGTGCGGGCCGGCCGCCAGCCAGGCCGGCAGGTGCACGTTCCAGCCGAACTGGGTGTGGACCCATTCGAGGAAGCCGACGAAGTAGCCGGACCAGCCCACCGCCACCGTACTCACCACCAGCGAGTACTCCAGGATCAGACTCCAGCCCACCACCCAGGCAAACACCTCGCCCAGCGCACTGTAGCTGTAGGTGTAGGCACTGCCGGCGGCCGGCATCATCGTAGACAGCTCGGCGTAGGACAGCGCCGCGCAGGCACAGACCGCACCGGCGATGGCGAAGGAGATCAGCACGGCCGGGCCGGCCAGGTTGGCACCGACGCCGATCAGCGTGTAGATGCCGGTACCGACGATGGCGCCAATACCCAGCGCGATCAGGTGCGGCCAGCTGAGGGTCGGGATCAGACGCCTGCCGGCTTCGTGGACGGTGACGGAATCTAGGGACTTGCGCCGGAACAGGGACATGCAGGCCTCGGAAGGGGTGACTAAGAACGACAAGTTCCCGAGTGTGACCGAACGCAGCGCAGCATTACCACTGACGGGGGTCATGCATGGCGGGGCGCGCGTTGCACCCCGGCCACGCTGCCGGAATCGGCACAAATGCTGGCAGGGTTCGAAATGATTCGATCCCTCAAGGCGAGCCCGGAGGCGATTGAAGTACGAGAGCAGGGGCCAGATCGATGCTGACCCGCTGCGGATCGATCACCGGCGCCGCACCTTGGGTTCTCAACTGGGCCACCAGCACTTCGAAGCCATGCGCGCGGCCGAACGCGTGCTCGTCCAGGGTCAACGGCAGCAGCTGCAGGAAGTCGAATCGTCCCGATGGCAGTTGCTGGGGTCCCGGAAAGTGCAATGACGGAACGAAGACGGCCGCCCGCAGCATGCTCCCTGCGTGATCCACCGGCCCCCCCAGCTTCAGCCGGTCCCATGGCGCCAACGGATTGCCGGGCATGCGTGAGTGGCACAGCAGCAGGTGGTACGCGGTGAACCAGCGCAAGGTGGTCAGCGCCCACGTCGCTTCATCCTGGGTCTCAAGCATCAGTTCGATGCCCCACCCCGAATCTCCATCTTCGTGCCGCCCTTCCCAGGGGTTGGACAGGCCGGTGCTGACATAGATCCAGTGCCGTCGATCACCGTGCGGAGGGCACGCATTGACGCCGACATGCAGCCAGCGCGGGTCGATCTGCTCCTGCTTGAAGACGTTGCGCAGCAGATCCATGTCGAGGGGGTAGATCCCCGGTCCGGTATCGCCGAACAACCGCCGGTACAGCGTCTCCTCCCGATACTCCCAGCTGCGCTCCAGCAGGGTGTCGTCGTCGATGGTGGTCACTCAGCCACCCTGCCGGGCCAGCGGCAGCCGTCTTCCTGCCAGGCTTCGGGGTCGTCGTGGAAGGTGGTGCTGCGGCCATCGCGGGCGCGTTCGTAACGCAGATCCAGCACCAGGGCACCCTGCGTGCTCAGCAGGTAGCGGCCGTTGAGGCGTCCGTCGATGCGTTCTTCCCAGACGCTGTCGAACTGGTACGGGCGATCTTCGGCCAGCACCGTGGTCTCCATCGAGATCCGGTGCAGGGGCAGGCGCTCGCGCTGCCCGGCGTAGCGCACATCGGCCCGGCCGTCTTTCAGCCAGCGCCATTCCAGGTGGATGCTGTCATTGCGACCGCCGCTCAGGCAGCGATGGTCCTGCACGGTGGTGCCAGAGGCGGTGCCGGCGAGCAGTAGTGCGACCGCGGTTGCCAGCCAGGCCTTCATCCGTTCAACCCCAACCGGATGCCGAACCCGACAAGGAACAGGCCGGCCACCCGGCGCAGCGCATCGCTGATGCGCGGATGCTGGATCAACCGGCGGCGGGCCAGGTTGCCCACACCGATCAGCATCGAGCAGTAGGCGATGCTGACCACCAGGATGATCCCGGCCAGCGCCGCGAAGGTGGCGATGCCCTGGTGCGCCTTCGGATCGATGAACAGCGGCAGGAAGGCCATGTAGAACAGGATCGCCTTCGGATTGAGCAGGCTGACCAGGATTGCCTGCTGGAAATAGCGGCCCGGCTGCATGCGGATCGGGCCAGCATCACCGCCCTCGTGCTTCGGCGTACGCAGCAGGCTGATGCCCACCCATACCAGGTAGGCCGCACCCAGGTACTGCACAGCGTGGAAGACCAAGGGGTTGGCCTTCAGCAGTGCGGCGACACCGGCCAGCGCCAGCCACATCAGGATCTGATCGCCGACCAGCAGTCCGGCCAGTGCGGTGTAGCCGCCGCGCACGCCGCCACGGCCGGTTGCGGTCAGCAGGGTGAAGGTGCCGGGGCCGGGCAGGGCGAGAAACACCAGCACGGCGACCAGAAACGTCCACAGGTCCTGGATGCCCATCCACGGCATGGCGGTGTTCTCTCTTACGGGGGGCCGCCATTGTCGGCCAGCACCGGGGTGGGCGACAGGGGGCGGGGAAGTCCATCGGGCATGCCAGACAGCAGCGGTTGCAGGTGCTGGCGCAGCTGCGCGTGCAGCTGCCGCACCGCCGGCGAGAACTGCTTGCGATGCGGGCACACCAGCTGCAGCGGAATGTGGCTGCCGACGCCGTCGAGCAGCAGCTGCAGGCGCCCGGCCAGCACGTCTTCGCGCAGGTCCAGCCAGGATTTGTAGGTGATGCCCTCGCCCGCCACCGCCCAGCGCCGCACCACGTCGGCGTCGTCGCAGACCAGCGGGCCGCGCACCGGGATCACGGTGCGGCGCCCGTCGACCTCGAACGACCAGCGATCGTAGGCGCGGCCACTGAGCTGGTAGACCAGGCAATCGTGCTCGCGCAGTTCGTCCAGGCGCACCGGCGTGCCCCGTCGCTGCAGGTAATCGGGCGACGCCGCGAGTACACGGCGGTTGCCTTCGAGCAGGGGCAGGGCCACGTAGTTGGCGTCGTCGAAGTGGCCGATGCGGATCGCCACATCGACCGGATCGCGGAACACGTCGGCCACTTCATCGGACAGCCGCAGGTGCAGGCGCAGCCGTGGATGGGCGGCTCGGAACGCGGTCAGCCACGGCAGCAGCAGGTTGCGACCGAAGTCCGACGGCGCCGACAGCTGCAGCGTGCCATGCAGTTCGGCGTCCTCGCCCTGCACGCGGGCCCGCCCTTCGCGCAGGGTAGCCAGCACCTCCTGCGCATACGGCAGGTACAGCGCGCCCTCGCCGGTCAGGCGCAGGCTGCGGGTGGTACGCACGAACAGGCGCAGGTCCAGTTCGCGTTCCAGCCGCGCCACGGCAGCAGCGACCTGGCCGGGTAACAGATCGGCCTCGCGGGCCGCCTGCGAGAAGCTGCCCAGTGCGGCCGTGCGGACGAACAACTGCAGGTCGCCGAAGCGGATCATCTTCATTACCGGAGTGAAAGTGCTGCCCGATTCTGCGCCTTTCTGAGCGACCGTGCGCGGCGCAACCTGTGCACTCCTTCCCCACTGGACCGCTGCCATGCGCGCCATTGCCTACACCCACGCCGGCCTGCCGATCGACGACACCCGGGCCCTGATCGATATCGAACTGGAACTGCCGCAGCCCGGCCCACGCGACCTGCGGGTGGCGGTGCGCGCGGTGGCGGTGAACCCGGTCGACACCAAGGTCCGCCGCGGCGTGGCCACCGACGGCCCGCGCGTGCTGGGCTGGGACGCGGTCGGCATCGTCGACGCGGTGGGCAGCGAAGTCACCCTGTTCCAGCCTGGCGACGCGGTCTACTACGCCGGCGTGATCGACCGCCCGGGCAGCAATGCCGAGTACCAGCTGGTGGACGAGCGCAGCGTCGGCCGCAAGCCGGCCAGCCTCGATGATGCCGCCGCCGCCGCGCTGCCACTGACTGCAATCACCGCCTGGGAGCTGCTGTTCGACCGCCTGCGCATCCCCGAGGGCGGTGGCGAAGGCCAGACCCTGCTGGTGATCGGTGCTGCTGGCGGTGTCGGTTCGATCCTGGTGCAGCTGGCACGGAAGCTGACGAAACTGACGGTGATCGGCACCGCATCGCGCCCGGACACCCAGGACTGGGCGTATGCGATGGGCGCACACCACGTGATCGACCACCGCCTGCCGCTGGCCGAGGGACTGGCACGGCTGGGCATCAGCGAGGTGCAGCACGTGGCCAGCCTGACCCACTCCGACCAGCACTACGCGCAGATCGTGGAGCTGCTGGCGCCGCAGGGCCAGTTCGGCCTGATCGACGATCCGGGCCAGGTGGACGTGATGGCGCTCAAGCGCAAGGCACTGTCACTGCACTGGGAGTCGATGTTCACCCGCCCGCTGTACAAGACCGCGGACATGCAGCGCCAGCACGACCTGCTGAACCGGGTGGCCGAGCTGATCGATGCCGGCGTGCTGCAGACCACCCTGGGCGAGCATTTCGGGCGCATCGACGCGGCCAACCTGCGGCGCGCGCATGCGCTGCTGGAGAGCCACCGCGCCAAGGGCAAGATCGTGCTGGAAGGCTGGTAAGGCAGGTTGTTCCCGCGTCCTCGGGGTCAGATCCCTTTCCCGTTGGGAAAGGGATCTGACCCCTGCCTCAAGCCACGCCGTTGTCGACGTGTTCGGCGAAACCGGGCTGCTGGCGCAGGCGTTCGAACCACGCCGCGAGGTGTGGCAGTGCGGGCTTGTGGCCGGGTGTGCTGCGCCAGCGCTGGGTCGACAGCCCCAGCACGATATCGGCGAGGGTAAAGGTGTCGCCCGCCACGTAGGCATCGGTGGCGGCCAGCTGGGCTTCAAGCACACCCATCAGCCGGTTCCACTGCGCCAGGCTGGCCTCGGCACGGGCATCGTCCGGGTAGTCCGGATGCTGGCGCACGCGCGCCATGAACACATGGCGCCAGGCGCTGTTGAGGTCGCTGGCCTGCCAGTCCATCCACTGCTCCACCCGGGCCCGGGCCTGCGCTGCTGCGGGCAGCAGGTCGTCACGGCCGGCGCGGGCGGCCAGGTAGCGGCAGATGCTGTTGGACTCCCACAGCACGAAGTCGCCATCGCGCAGCACCGGTACCTGCCGGTTCGGATTCAGTGCGGCCAGCAGGTCCGCGGGTGGCGCAGGCTCGTGGTGAAGTGGCAGGTCGAGCCCGACGCACAGCCACAGCACCTTGCGCACGTTGATGGAGGTGGGCTTTCCGTACAGAGCGAGCATGGTTCTGGCGCAGCAGCTGAGACTCCGCCAGCCTACACTTGCCCCATGCAAACCGAATATCTGCTCATTGGCGGCCTTCTATTGGCCGTGCTCATCCTGCAGCTTGTCGCCCTGCTGCGCCGCCCGCCGCACGACCGCCTCGAACAGGCGGTGCGTGAGGAGGCGCGCGCCGGGCGCAGCGAGCTGCGCGAACAGCTCGATGGCTTTGCCCGCGCGCTGACCGATCTGTCCACCCGCACCGACCAGCGCCTGGACCTGCTGCGCGAGGCGCTGGGCGAGGACGCCCGCAAGGCGCGTGCCGAGGCGGCGGAGAGCCAGCAGCGTGGCGCCGCACTCATGGGGCAGCGCCTGCAGGAACTGCGCGGCCAGCTGGAAACCTTCGGCCAGCAGCAGGAAGCGCGCATCCACGCCTTCGGCCAGCAGCTGCAGGAACTCACCGGGCGGACCGATACCCAGCTGGGCGCGCTGCGCCAGACCCTGGTGGACGATGCGCGCAAGGGTCGTGAGGAAGGTGCGCAGTCGCAGCAGCGCCTTACCGAAAGCCTTGGCCTGCGCCTGCAGGAACTGACCCAGCGCAACGAACAGCGCATCGCCGAGATGCGCGCCACGCTGGAAGAGCAGCTGCGCGCGCTGCAGAACGACAATGCGCAGAAGCTGGAGCAGATGCGCCACACCGTGGACGAAAAGCTGCAGTCGACGCTGGAAACACGCCTGGGCAACTCCTTCAAGCTGGTTTCCGAGCGCCTGGAACAGGTGCAGCGCGGTCTTGGCGAGATGCAGCAGCTGGCCACCGGCGTTGGCGATCTCAAGCGTGTGCTGACCAACGTCAAGAACCGTGGCAGCTGGGGCGAAGTACAGCTGGAGAACATCCTCGAACAGACGCTCACCCAGGAACAGTACGCGCGGGCAGTGAAGGTACGCCCGGACAGTGGCGAGATGGTCGATATCGCGGTGCGCCTGCCGGGCCGCAGCAGTGACGACACGCCGGTGTGGCTGCCGATCGACTCCAAGTTCCCGCGCGAGGACTACGAGCGCCTGCTCGACGCGCAGGAACAGGGTGACGCCGAGGGCGTGCGCCTGCAGGGCATCCAGCTTGAACGCGCGGTGCGCGTGCAGGCCAAGTCGATCTGCGACAAGTACATCGCGCCGCCGCACACCACCGACTTCGCGGTGATGTTCCTGCCCACCGAAGGCCTGTATGCCGAAGTGATCCGGCGCCCGGGCCTGGTCGACCTGTTGCAGCGCGAGCACCGCGTGGTGGTGGCTGGACCGACCACGGTCACCGCGCTGCTCAACAGCCTGCAGATGGGCTTCCGCACGCTGGCCATCGAGCAGCGTTCCAGCGAGGTGTGGAGCCTGCTGGGTGCGGTGAAGAGCGAGTTCGGCAAGTTCGCCGGCATTCTCGAGAAGGCCGAGAAGCAGATCACCACGGTCGGCCGCAGCATCGGCGAAGCCAGCCGCAAGACGCGCACCATCGAACGGCGCCTGCGCGGCGTGGAGTCGCTGGCGTCAGAGCAGGCGCAATCCCTGCTGGGCGGCCTGGCCGATGCTGATGCCACGGCCGAGGACGAAGGCAACGAAGGCGACGACGGCGACGACGGCGACGAAGCCTGAGCTACGTCGACACGCCGCCTGCATGGTCGATGCGTATGCTGGCGGCCTGTCCTACTGGATCAGGTAACGCCATGCGCCTGCGCCTCTGCACCAGTCTCATCCTGACCGCGCTGCTTGTCGCCTGCAGCAGCGCACCGCCGGCTGCCAATCCGGCGGCGGCACCAGCCGCAGTCACCAGTCCCGAAGCGGCCGAGGCCTACCGCGAAGCGCGCGATGTGGACTGCCAGGCCGCTGGCGGCACCCTGCAGCGGCTGGGCCGGCTGCAGCGCGAACAGTGCGTGATTCCCTACGCCGATGCCGGCAAGGCCTGCAGCCGCAGGAGCGACTGCACGGGCCAGTGCCTTGCCGGCGGCGAAGTGGCGGTTGGCAGCCCCGCCACCGGCACCTGCCAGCGCGATGCCCGCCAGAACTTCGGCTGCCGCCAGCGCATTGATGAGGGCAAGGCGCAGGGCATGATCTGCGTGGACTGATCGTAGTGCCGGCCGCTGGCCGGCAGCCTCATGAACCCTTGCGAACGATCGCACGATTGCCGGCCAGCGGCCGGCACGACCGACATCGCGCGGCGCTATGCTGGTGGGCCATTCCCCGCTGTTGCCGGAGCCCCCGCGTGAGCACTTCGATCCAGGACATTTCCCTCACCACCATCGACGGCCAGCCGTCCTCGCTTGCCGACTACCAGGGCAAGGTACTGCTGCTGGTCAACGTCGCCTCCAAGTGCGGCCTGACCCCGCAGTACGAAGGCCTGCAGGCGCTGTATGCGGAAAAGCACGCACAGGGCCTGGAAGTGCTGGGCTTCCCGGCCAACAACTTCCTCGGCCAGGAGCCGGGCAGCGAAGCGGAGATCCAGCAGTTCTGCCAGCTCACCTACGATGTCAGTTTCCCGATGTTCTCCAAGATCAGCGTGGCCGGTGACGACACCCACCCGCTGTACCAGCAGCTGACCGCTGCGCAGCCGCAGTCGATCGGCGAAGGCCCGCTGCGCGAGCGCCTGGCCAGCAAGGAGATTCCGATCCACGCCGCGCCGGCGGTGCTGTGGAACTTCGAGAAGTTCCTGGTCGGCCGCGACGGCAAGGTCATCGCCCGCTTCGCCCCGGACGTGGCGGCTGACGACGCGCGCCTGCGCGAAGCCATCGAAGCCGCGCTGGCTGCCTGATCGGTCGGGGTCGGATCCCTTTCCACGGGAAAGGGCTCCGACCCCACCCACGGCGCCAAAGAAAAACCCCGCCGAGGCGGGGTTTTTCATGCGTCGCTGAAAGGACTCAGTGCGTCCACTGCGGCATCGGCATCGCATCGACCGGGATCGGCGAATTGGCGTCGTCGTGGCCACGCTCGCGCTTGCTGCGCAGATCGTTCTCGATCTGGTAGTTGCGACGCTGCATCCATGCATCGCGCACCAGCGAGTACTCGTCCACGGCAGTGTCACGCAGGTCGTCGATCGCCAGCAGCTGCGCGCGGGTATCGACCAGCTGCAGGCCCTGCAGGCCGATGCGGACCTTGTCCTCTTCGATACGGCGGATCGGCGACAGCGGAATGTCGCCGGCCAGGCCGAACACGTCGCGCACGGTACGCGGGCCGAAGAACGGCAGTTCCACGTAACGCGAACGACGCCAGCCCCAGGCACCCAGGGTCTGGCCGAAGTCCTCATTGCGGCGCGGTACCATCGCCTTGCTGGCCGGATCGAACAGGCCACCGATGCCCAGCGTGCTGTTCATCAGGAAGCGGCCGAGGCTGTCCCATGCATCGGCACCGCGGCCCTGCAGCAGCTGGTTGGTGATGGTCACCGGCGCGCGCAGGTTGCTGAAGAAGTTGCTGACGCCAGTGCGGGCGAAGCGCGGCACCACGTGGGTATAGGCGGTGGCCAGCGGACGCGCGACGCCGCGGTCGACCGCGTTGTTGAACTTGTGCACCTTGCGGTTGAATGGTTCCCACGGATCGTAGGCCGCTGCGTTGGTGGTGTTGCCGGCACCGCCATAGAGGGCATCGAAGTCGTCATCGCCACCGGGCGCGGTGGCGGCTGAGGTCTTCGCCGCGCTGCCGTCGCCGCTGTCGGTGGGCGCAGCCGGCGACGATGCGGCAGCAGCCGGCGGATTGGCCACCGGCGCGACCGGAGCAGCGTCAGCCGTGCCGGCATCGGTGGCCGCGACGGCGGGCGAGGTGGAAGAACTGGCCGGGACCACGGTGCTGGCTGCCGGTGCATCGCTGCGCGCGGGCTTGCCGGCACAGGCGGTGAGGGCGGTGGCCAGGACGATCAGGGGGAGAGTGCGCACGACGTTCATGTCAGCTCGCAGCAGAAGTAGCGTTGAAATCCAGGTTGGGCGACAGCCGGTAGGCCGCGCTCAGTTCGTTGTAGCCAGCCGGCGCGCCGCTGATCACCAGCGGATGGCCGGCCTTGCGCGCACGTGCCGCCAGCTCGGCCAGCAGGGCCAGGCCGGCGCTGTCCACGCGTTCGACCTCAGCCAGATCCAGCCTTGCCAGCTTTGCCGGCAGGGCCTGCAGCTGCGGCCATAGCGCGATCACCGCAGCGCGGTCGAGCACCCCGCGCAGGCGCAGGGTGTCGCCTTCCAGCAGTGCCAGTGCGTTACTTGCCATTGCCCGCGGGCCCGGCCTGCATGCTGCCGCTGTGCAGCTCGCTGGCCACCTGCTTGATGCCCTTCTGGCGCAGCGGGGTGTCGAACTGGTTGCGGAACGTCTGCACGTAGGAGATGCCTTCGATGTTGACGTCGAAGATCTTCCACTGGCCGTTCACGTTGCGCATCCAGTACTCGACCGGGGTCGGCTCGCTGCCGGCACGCACCAGCTCGGTGCTCACGCGCACGCCGCGGTTGCCCGGCAGCGGGCTTTCACCCTTCAGGCGGAAGCTCGGCTTGCCCTGGATGTTGAGCAGGGTCGAACCGTAGCGCTGCATGAGGCTGTCGGCCATGGCATCGGCGAACAGCTTGATGTCGGCATCCGAGGCACCACGGGCGTGCGGGCCCAGCACCAGGCGCGCGGCATAGTCGCGGTCGAAGGTGCGGTTCAGTTCGCTGTCGATGTAGTTGCGCAGGCTGGCCGGGTTGCTGCCGAATTCGCTCCTGCGCTGCTGCAGAGTGGTGAGGATGCGCGTGCTGGCATCGATCACCACCTTGCCGGCCTGGCCCTGCGCCGCGGCAGCGGCGGGGGCGGCGGCCTGGGCCTGGGCGAGGAACGGAGTGGCCGCCAGCAGCGCCGAGGCGAGCAGGGCCGGGATCAGTTTCATCTTCATGGTTGCGGTTCCGTTGCAGGCGCCTGCGCGCCATCGTTGGGCTTCTGAGCAGCGCCGCCACCGGCGCCGCCACTGAACATGTACTTGCCGACCAGCTGGATCAGGTCAACCGCCGGCTGGGTGAAGACAATTTCGTCGCCGGCCTTCAGCACGTCCGGATCACCGCCCGGCTGCAGTCCGATATAGCTCTCGCCGAGCAAACCACTGGTGAAGATGCCGGCCGAGGTGTCCGCCGGCAGGTCCTTGACCTTGCTGTCCATGCGCAGGGTCACGATCGATTCGAACTTCACCGGGTCCAGATCGATGGAGGCGACCTGGCCGACGGTGACGCCGCCGATCTTCACCGGCGCCTGCTTGCGCAGCTGGCCGACCTGGGAGAAGCGCGCCTTCAGCTCGTAGCCCTGGCTGCCCCAGCTCCAGCGCTGGTTGGTCGAGGCCACGGCCAGCACCATCAGCGAGGCCAGGGCCAGCAGCAGGAAAGCGCCGACGGAGAATTCGAGTCTGGGACCGCGGATGGCCATGTGGATTACCTGATCGAGTCGTGGTGGCCGCGCGCGCCTGCGCACCGCCGGTGGAGGGGTTAGGTGAACAACATTGCCGACAGAACGAAGTTGAACATCAGCACCAGCAGCGAAGCGTTGACCACTGCACGGGTGGTCGCCACCGACGTGCCTTCAATGGTCGGCTCGGCATGGAAACCAACATAGGCGGCGACCAGCGCGGCGGTGCCGCCGAAGATCGCCGACTTCAGCATCGCCACGCCGAAGTCATCCCAGAAATCGACGCTGTTGCGCAGCGCCGACCAGAACACGCCATTGTCCAGGCCCAGCACGTGCACGGCCTCGAAGTAGCTGGCACTGATCGCCAGCGAGCAGAAGATGCCGGTCAGCAGCGGCACGGTCAGCACCGCCGCCCAGAAGCGTGGCGCCACGGCCTTGGCCACCGGGTCGATCGCCATCAGCTCCAGCGCCTTGATCTGGTCGGTGGCGCGCATCAGGCCCAGCTCGGCGGCGATCGAACTGCCGGCGCGGCCGATGAACAGCAGCGCGGTCAGCACCGGCGCCAGTTCGCGGTACAGCGACAGGCCAAGCAGGGTCGACAACGCGTCGGCCGCGCCGAAGGTGGTCAGCGTGCGGTAGCCCTGCAGGGTCAGCACCAGGCCGACGAAGGCGCCACCGACGGCGATGATCGGCAGCGAGCGCGCGCCGATCTTGTAGATCTCGCGGGTCAGTTCGGCCAGGAAATCACGGGTCGGCAGGGAACCGCGCAGCACGGTCAGCGAGAACAGCCCGGCGCGGCCCAGCGAGCGGGTGGCTTGGACGAACGGCATCAGGCAACCCTCGCGCGTGGCGCGGCATCGAACGGAATCGGGCCATCCGGCTGGCCATGCAGGAACTGCCGCAGCAGCGGATCCTGGCTGGACTGCAGTGCCTCGGGCGTCCCTTGGAACACGACGCCGCCATTGGCGATGGCGATCACCTGGTCGCAGATCGGCAGGGTCTCGTGCACGTGGTGGCTGACGATGATGCTGGTCAGGCCCAGGCTGTGGTTGAGGCGCTGGATCAGGCTCATGATCACCCCGGAGGCGATCGGGTCCAGCCCGGTCAGCGGCTCGTCGTAGATCATCAGCGGCGGGTCCAGCGCCAGCGCACGGGCCAGCGCCACACGGCGCGCCATGCCGCCGGACAGCTCGCGCGGCCAGGCGTCGGCGGCGGCCAGCAGGCCCACCGCATGCAGCTTCATCTCCACCAGCCGGCGCAGCACGGCGGCCGGCAGGCGGGTATGCGTACGCAGCGGCAGGGCGACGTTCTCGGCCACGGTGAGGTCGGTCAGCAGGCCATTGCCCTGCAGCAGCACGCCCACGCTCTTGCGCATCTCCAGCAGCGCGCTGCTGTCATGCGGGATCGGCTTGCCGAACAGGGTAACGTCGCCGGCCACCGGTCGCAGTTCGCCGGTCAGCGCCGCCAGCAGGGTCGACTTGCCGCTGCCGGAGGGTCCGAGCACGGCGGTGATGCTGCCCTGCGGCACCTGCAGCGACACGTCACGCAGGATCGTGCGTCCGCTCCGGTCGATGCGGACGTTGGACAACTGCACCAGACTGGAGGTGGAAGCCGACATGGGCACCATTAACGTTTTTTAGACATCGAAGGATCGGGCCAGCCGGCTGAACATAAGCAGACTGGACGGTGCAGTATTGTTGCACGGCAGGGCGTGGCGCAGGCCGGGACAATCGGCCGGCAGCCCGGAACAATCCGTACCGTCGATGGGTCGACCATTGAATACTGCCTGCCGTCCTGCACACTGTGCATGATGAGTGACCCAGGCAGCGATTTCCGCCTCTACCATTCCAACTCGCTGGACGTGCTGGCCGCGCTGCTGGCGCGCAACGTGCGTGCGCCGGTGCCAGGCCAGCCATTGCTGGCGCCGGAAGTGGTGTTGATCCCGCAGGTGGCGATGCGCCGCTGGCTGCAAGCGACACTGGCCGCCGAATTCGGTGTCGCCGCCAACCTCGAATTCCTCACCCCGGGCGAGTTCGTGGCCCGTGCGCTGAAGGCCAACGTCAGCGGCGAGCAGGACGATCTGGACGCGGCCGGCCTGCACTGGAAGCTGTACCAGGCCCTGCGCGACCCGACATTGCTGGCGCAGCCACCGATGCGTGCGCTGCAGTCCTATCTTGCCGGCGGTGACGCATTGAAACCCTGGGCGCTGGCCGGCGAGCTGGCCTCGGTATTCGAGAAGTACCAGGCGTGGCGCCGTGACTGGCTGCTGCGCTGGGCAGCCGGTGCCGATCCTGCCGACCCGCAGGCGATCCTGTGGCGCACCATCACCCAGGGCCACGACTACCGCGCGCGCCGCATCCAGGAATACCTGGACCGTTTCGAAGGTGCCGGCCAACCGCTGCCGAAGGGCTTGCCACCGCGCATGTCTGCGTTCGCAACGCTCAACATCTCGCCCGACGTGCTGCGGGTGATGGCCACCCAGGCGCGGGTGGGCGAACTGCATTTCTATATGCCTACCCCGGTGCAGTCGTACTGGGGTGACCTGCAGACGCTGGCCGAGCGCCTGCGCAGCGGCGCACCGGACCCCTTCGGCGAAGCGGCCGGCGAGAACCGCCTGCTGGAAGCCTGGGGTGCGGCCGGGCGCGACTTCATGGCGGTGCTGGGCAGTTACGAGGTGGTGCATCCGGCCGGTGAAATCGCTGCCTATTCCGATCCGGAGGAGGACACCCGCCCGACCCTGGACGAAGGCGGCCTGTCCGACAGCCTGCTGCATCGCCTGCAGCGTGACCTGTTCCACCGCCGCGCGCTGCCCTCGGGCGAGCTGCGCGACGGCCTGCGCAGCGACGACCCCAGCCTGCAGGTGCATGCCTGCCATACCCGCCTGCGCGAGCTGCAGGTGCTGCACGACCAGCTGCGCAGCCTGCTGCAGGACCCGCGCTTCGACCCGCCGCTGCAGGCGCGCGAGATCGCGGTGCTGGCACCGGACATCGATCCCTATGTGCCGTACCTGGAAGCGGTGTTCGGCGGTCGCGGCGGCGAGGAGGAACACATTCCGTATGCGCTGGCCGACAGCAGTCCGCTGGCCGGCGAGCCGTTGGCCGATGTGTTCGTGCACCTGCTGGGCCTGCCGGTCTCGCGCTTTGGCTTGAACGAAGTGCTGGACCTGCTGGCCAGCGCGCCGCTGGCCGAGGCGGCCGGGCTGGAAGCGGTGGACTTCGACCGCCTGCATGGCTGGCTGCAACAGGCCGGTGCACGCTGGGGCCTGGATGCGAAACACCGCAACCAGCACCAGGCACCGGCCGACGACGCCTACACCTGGCAGTTCGCGCTGGATCGCCTGGTACTCGGCCATGCCACCGGCAGCGAGGCCGACCTGGCCGGCGTGGCGCCGTGGATCGAACTGGAAGGCGGCGCGCTGGACGCGCTGGACCGGCTGCTGCGCCTGCTGCGCGTGCTGGCCATCTACCAGCGCCGACTGGGCGAGCTGCTGACCCCGGCGCAGTGGCGGCAACGCCTGCTGTCGCTGCTGGATGCACTGCTGCCCACCGCGCCCAGTTCCCCCAACAGCCAGCGCGCGCTGGAGCGCCTGCGCAAGCTGCTCAACCAGTTCGCCGAAGATGCCGCCAAGGCCGGCTTCGAGGAAGGCGTGCCGCCGGAGGTGGTGCGCGCGCACTTCGCCGGCGCGCTGGGCGAGGCCGATACGCGCGCACCGCTGCTGACCGGTGGCATCAGTTTCGGCCGCATGGTGCCGATGCGCCTGCTGCCGTTCCGGGTGATCTGCGTGCTCGGCCTCAATGATGGCGATTTCCCGCGCCGTGACCCCGCTGCCGGTCTCAACCAGCTCACCGCCGAGCTGGATACGCCGCGCCGCCGTCCGGGCGACCGCTCCACCCGCGAGGATGACCGCTTCCTGTTCCTGCAGCTGTTCGCCGCGGCGCAGGAGGTGTTCTATCTCAGCTATCTCGGCGCCGATCCGCGCGATGGCAGCGTGCGCGAGCCGTCGGTGCTGGTCAGCGAACTGATCGATGCCGCCGCCGCGTATCACCTCGATCCGCCTGCGGCGGTCCGCGACTTCACCGTGCGCCACGCACTGCAGCCGTTCTCACCGGCGGCGTTCGGCGATGGCGATCCGCGTCGCTTCAGCTATCGCCGCCAGTGGCATCCGGCCGCCGGTCGCCTCACCGGCCAGCGCGGTGGCCTGCAGCCGTGGTTCGATGCACCGTTGCCGCCGCCGGCCGACGATGCGGTGGAAAACGAGGTCGCGCTCGATACCCTGCGCCGCTTCCTGTGCGACCCGGCCGGGCAGTTCCTCGCACAGTCGCTGGGCCTGCGCCTGGCCGACGAGGTCGAGGAGGTGGATGACCTGGAACCGCTGGTGCTGTCCTCGCGCGGGCCGGAAAAGCGCAGCGTGCAGGCGGCGGTAGTGCGCGCCACGCTCAGCGGCGATACCGAGCCGTTGTACCCACGCCTGCGCGCGCGTGGCCTGCTGCCGTCGGGTCCATTGGGCGAGCGTCAGTTCGAGGTGGAGCAGTTGAAGACACGCCCATATGCCAGTGCGCTGCTGGGCTGGATGCAGGGCGAACCACTGGAAAGCCGTCGCTACGAAGTGGACATCGATGGCGTGCGCCTGCATGGCCGCGTGGCCGATCGGCATCCGGAAGGGCTGGTGCGCCTGCGTGCCGGCACACTCAATGGCAATGCAGTGATCCGCCACGGCCTGGACTGGCTGCTGGCGAACGCTGCGGGCGATGCGCTGCCGCTTGTGCAGTTCCATGATGGTGGCGACGCCGGTCCCGGCCCGCATGTACTGCCGGCACTGAGCGTTCCCGCTGCACGTGCGGCGCTGCGTGCGCTGCTGCAGCTGCGCCAGCGTGGCCTGCGCGAGCCGCTGCGCTTTGCCCCGTACACCGGCTGGGTGCTGTACAACGCGCCGGCAGAAAAGCAGCGCAGCGAAGGCTGGAAGCAGTGGCACGGCAGCGACCGCACCTGGGGTGAATCCAGCAGCGACGCCTGGCAGCTGCTGCTGCGGGGTGCCGACCCGTTCGCTACCGAGGCCAGCTACGCTGACCTGCTGCGCAACAGCCAGGTGGTCTTCAGCGCGGTGCGCGAAGGCCGCGCTCTCGGCACCGAAGCACGCCAGGAGGGCGACGCATGAACACCGCCATCGCCGAAGACGGCCTCGAATCCCTCAGCCGCGATCCCTATCTCGCGCTGTCGCTGGAGGGCATCCGGCTGATCGAAGCCAGCGCCGGCACCGGCAAGACCTTCACCCTGGCTACGTTGTTCACCCGCCTGGTGGTGGAGCAGGGCCTGCGCATCGGCCAGATCCTGGCGGTGACCTTCACCGATGCCGCCACCCAGGAACTGCGCAAGCGCATCCGCGAGCGCCTGGCGCTGGCCGCGCGCCTGGTCGACCTGGAAGCGGCCGACGGTGAAGCACCGGAGGTACGATTGACGCGCGACGTGCTGCAGCGCCATCTGCAGGGCGGCACCGAGAGCGCCGCCGCACTGAAACGCCGCCTGCAGGTGGCCGCAGACGAGATCGACCTGGCGTCCATCTTCACCATTCATGGTTTCTGTACCCGCGTGCTGCGCGAGCATGCGCTGGAAAGCGGCCACACCTTTGATCCGCCGGAACTGCTGGCCAGCGACCGTGAACTGCTGGAGGAGCTCGCGGCCGATCTGTGGCGCGTGCATGCCAACGACCCGGCCACGCTGGAGCCGCTGACCTGGCTGTGGTCCAGCCCCGACGCGCTGGCCGCCGATCTGCGCGCGCTGCTGGGCACACCGCCGCTGCATCCGCTGCCACGGCCGGCGGCGCTGGCCGATCCACACCCCGCATTGCAGAGCGCGGCGGAAGCATTGTCTGCAAGCGTGCGCGAGCATGGCGAGCAGTTCTTCATCGACCTCTGCGATGCCGTCGACAACAAGTGGATCAACGGCGTGTCCTACAAGCTCGGCTGGCTGCACCCGCTGGGCCGGCAGTTGCTGGCCTGGGCCGAGCGCGGCGACCCGCGCGAGCTGCTGGTCAGCGAGCGCCTGCCGGCACTGCTGCCGGAGGTGCTGGCCGACAAGACCAACAAGAAATGCCTGGATCGCACGCCGTCGTCGCCATTGCAGGCGCCGTTGTCGCGCTATGTCGCGCTGCTGGCCGAACGCGATGCCTGGCTGCGTGGTACCGCGCTGAATTTCCTGCACGCGCTTCGCGCCGAAGCCACGCAGCGCCTGCAGGCGCTGAAGCGTACGCGCCGGGTCCAGACCTACGACGATCTGATCGATGGCGTAGCGCTCGCCCTGGAAGGTCCGCAGCGACTGACGCTGGTCGGGCAACTGCGTGCGCAGTACCGCATCGCACTGGTCGATGAGTTCCAGGATACCGACGACCGCCAGTGGGGCATCTTCCACACCGTGTTCGGCGATTCGCCGGAGGTGCGCGAGCTGGGCCTGGCGCCGGCGCTGTTCCTGATCGGCGACCCCAAGCAGGCGATCTACGGTTTCCGCGGCGGTGATATCCACACCTACCTGAAGGCCAAGCAGGTGGCGCAGCAGGCGCCGGTGCTGGACCAGAACTTCCGCTCGCGACCGTCTGTGCTGCGCGCGTTGCAGGCGCTGTACGACAACGGTGGCGAAGACGCCTTCCTCGAGCGCGACATCCAGTTCGAGCCGGTGCGTGCCGGTGGCGTGCGTACCGACGAGGACTACCAGCGCGACGGCCATGCCGCCGCGGCGCTCACCCTGCGTGTGCTGCGCAGTGGTGGCGACAAGGCGTTGAGTGCCGACGCCTCGCGCGATGCGGCCACCCAGGCCTGCGTGGCCGCGATTCACCAGATCCTGGTCGAGGCGCGTGCGGGCAATGCCGTGTTGCGTGGGCGACCGGTGCAGCCCGGTGATATCGCGGTGCTGGTGCGCTCGCATCGCGAGGCCACCCTGGTACAGCGTGCGCTGGCCGCTGTCGGCATTCCCGCGGTGGCGGCCGGCAAGCAGAGCCTGTTCGCCACTGCTGAAGCCCGCGACCTTCGTGCGCTGCTGCTGGCACTGCTGCAACCGGCCGACGAAGGCCGCCTGCGTGCAGCGCTGGCCACCGTGCTGCTTGGCCAGCGGGCCAGCGCGATCGCGGCAATGGAACGCGAAGGTGACCTGCAACGCGGGTTCCAGGCACAGCTGCTGCATTGGCGCGAGCGCTGGCAGCGCGGCGGACCGTTCGCAGTGATTGCCGATGTCTGTGCCGCACAGGGTGAACGCCTGCTGGCGCTGATCGATGGCGAGCGCCGCCTGACCAATTACCTGCAGCTGGGTGAACTGCTGCAGGAGGCCTCGGCGCAGGCGCTGGGCATGCATGGCCTGCTGGACTGGCTGCAGGGGCAGATGGCCAGTGCCGACCAGGATGACGAGCAGCAGCTCCTGCGCCTGGAGTCGGATGCGCGCCGCGTGCAGATCATCACCCTGCACAAGAGCAAGGGCCTGGAGTATCCGCTGGTGTTCCTGCCCTTCGTCGGCATCGACGGCGGCGCGCCGAACACCGCCTCGCACTGCACCGTGCACTTTGGGGGCCAGCGCCAGCTGCACTGGAAGCTGGACAAGGACGAGGCCTGGGAAGCGGCCAACGCGCAGCGTGAGCGCGAGCAGCGGGCCGAGGATGCGCGCCTGCTCTATGTGGGACTGACCCGTGCCGAGCATGCGCTGTGGATCGCCGTGGGTGATCTGGCCGGGCTCGGCAGGACGCGCCTGGCGCCGCTGCTGGGTGACCTGCAGGCGCTGCGCGCGCACGCCGATGTGCATATTGATGACAGCGAGGCACCGGCCGCGCTGCCGCAGCTGGCGGCCGAAGTGGAAGGTGACCTTCCGGCGGTGCGTGCTCTGACCCGGCGCGTGCCGCACGACTGGTGGGTGTACAGCTTCACCCAGCTGGCGCATGCCGATGCGGGCGCTGGCAGTGATATTGAAGCCGCCGCCACCGAGCTGCCGGCACCGGCCGCCGATGAACCGGCCGGCCCGGAGCTGCCGCTGGAACCGGCGCTGCCCGAACCCACCGCCGTCGTCGAAGACAGCGCGCCGATCGACCCGCGCTTCATGGGCAGCCGCTTCGGCAACGTGCTGCACGAGGCGATGGAGAACGTCGACTTCGCTGCCTGGGGTGACTGGAAGCCGGGCCGGGAAGCGCCCGAGGGACAAGCCGAGGTGCTACGCAAGGCGCTGCATGACGAAGGCTATGCCGACGTCGACCTGGACGATGGCGTGGCCGTGCTGGTGCCGCTGGTCGGCCACACGCTCACCGTGCCGCTGCCCGAAGGCGGCGCCCTTTACAGCCTGGGCGAAGGCGAGCGGCGCGCGGAAATCGACTTCCATTTCGCCATCGAGCCGACCACGGTGCCGGCGCTGCTGCAGGTGCTGCATGCCCACGGTGTTTCCAGTGGTCGTCGAGGCTTCGGCCAGCGCCGCCGCCTGGAAGGGCTGATGACCGGCATGATCGATCTGACCTACGTGCGCGACGGTCGCTGGTACGTGCTCGACTACAAATCCAATCGTCTGCCCGGCTACAGCCCGGACCTGCTGGCCATCGCCATGCGCCACAGCGAGTACGACCTGCAGGCGCTGATCTATACCGTGGCCCTGCATCGCTGGCTGCGCTTCCGCCTGGGCGCGGCCTACGACTACGACCGTGACATGGGCGGCATCCGCTACCTGTTCTGCCGCGGCCTCGATGGCACCGGCAACGGCGTGCACGTGGACCGCTTCCCGCTGGCGCTGGTGGATGCGCTGGATGCGTTGTTCGCCGGTGGCGAACAGGCCCAGGCCGAACTGGCCGCACGTGCCCGTGGGGCCAGCGCATGAGCCTGCTGAAGGAACTGCACCAGAAGGGCCTGCTGCGCACCCTCGACCACGCGTTGGCGACCAGCCTGATGCGGCTGCGCGGCGACACGCCGGAGAGCGTGGCGCTGGCGGCGGCGCTGGCCTCGCTGGCGGTGGCGCAGGGCCACGCCGGCTTCGATCCGGCGCAGCCGCAGCGCCTGCTGGAAGGGGTGCCCGAGTGGCCCGCCGCGCAGGACTGGCTGGCACAACTGCGCGCATCGCCTTGGGTGGCTATACCCGAGCAGGCCGACGCCATCGCCGAGGATGCGCCGCTGGTGCTGGAGAACGGCCTGCTCTACCTGCGCCGCTACCGCGAGTACGAACGGCAGTTGGCCGCCGGGCTGCAGCGCATCGGCCGGCATCCGCTGCCGGCACCGGACATGGCAGCGCTGGCACCCTTGTTCGCGCAGCTGTTCCCGCAGGCATCGGGCAGCGAGGATCACCAGGCCCGTGCCGCCGGCGTGACCCTGCGCCATCCGCTGGCGCTGGTGACTGGCGGCCCCGGCACCGGCAAGACCACCACCATCGCGCGCCTGTTGCTGCTGCTGGCGGCGCAGTCCCGGCACGCCGGCCAGCCGCTGCCCGAAGTGGCGCTGGCCGCGCCTACCGGACGCGCCGCCGAGCGCATGGCCGAGAGCCTGCGTCTGGCCGTGCAGCGCCTGCAGGAGAACGGCGTGGACCCGGCGCTGTGCGCGGCATTGCCCAGTACCGGCACCACCCTGCATCGCCTGCTCGGCGTGATCCCGGATTCGCCACGCTTCCGCCACCACGCCGACAACCCGCTGCCGGTGGACGTGGTGGTGGTCGACGAAGCCTCGATGATCGATCTGCCGATGATGGCCAAGCTGGTCGACGCGATCGCCAGCGGCACCCGCCTGATCCTGCTTGGCGACCCCGATCAGTTGCCCTCGGTCGAAGCCGGTGATGTGCTCAGCGCGATCCTGCGCGCCAGCGGTGATGGCATCGGCACCCGCGCCGATGATGCGCAGGCACTGCAGGGTCTGTTGGCACCGGCCACGTTGCAGCCGCAGGCCACGCCGCGCGCCTTCGCCGGCCGCCGCGTGCAGCTGCAACGTGGTTACCGGCAAAGCGATGCGCTGGACCTGGCACCGCTGGCGCATGCCGTGCGCGAAGGCGACAGCAGCACCGCATTGCAGCTGCTGCGCGGTGGATCGCTGGCAGGCGTGCATTTCCACGAAGGAGAGGCCGATCCATTGCGTGGCCAGCGCGAGCACCTGCTGGGCCACTGGCGTGCACTGGCCGACGCGGCCGATCCAGTGCTTGCCTTGCAGCAGGCCGGGCGCCTGCGCGTGCTGACCGCGTTGCGCGAAGGCCCGCAGGGTGCGCGCGGGCTCAACAGCCGCATCGAACAGCTGCTGGCTGGCAACACCCCGGGCTACTTCCAGGGCCGCCTGCTGCTGGTCACCGAGAACAGCTACCGGCACCGCCTGTTCAACGGCGATATCGGCATCTGCCTGCGCGATGGCAGCGGCGCGATGGTGGCCTGGTTCCCTGGCGACAGCGTCGACCAGCCGCGCGCCTTCCACCCGGCCGCACTGCCCGCGCACGAAAGCGCCTTTGCGATGACCGTGCACAAGGCGCAGGGCTCGGAGTTCGATGAAGTGTGGTTGCAGCTGCCGCGCCAGGACAGCCGCGTGCTGTCGCGCGAGCTGGTCTACACCGGCCTGACCCGCGCCCGCCAGGTGCTGCATGTGGCGGGCAGCGCAGAGGTGCTGCAGGCCGCGTTGAAACGCCACGCCAGCCGATTGGGTGGCCTGGCCTGGCGGCTGGGTGCGGAAGCGGTGGCCGAAGCACCGGCGCGCATCGAACAGCCCACGGTGCAGGGCCAGTTGTTCTGAATCGGGGTCGGATCCCGTTCCCATCGGGAACGGGCTCTGACCCCTTCACCTGATCGCCAGGCAGAAGCAGTCGAGCATGGCTCGACTCTACAAAAGCGTACTTCGATCATTCCGACGTTCATCCACGCATGCCGGGATCTACCGTGTCGACCAAGGTCGACACCCACCAGAGCAGAACGCCGTGCCGGCAGATCGCAGGAAGCTGTCGAAGGCGGGGTGGGTCCGGGTGCGGGGGCGTGAGCCGCATGGGCCCGAGGCATGCCTCGGGCGGGTTGGGCAGGACGCCCAACCCCGGTCTTGCCGTGTGCGCAGGACAGCGCACACGAGCAAGCGGCGACCAAGCCCCCATGGATGGGTTGACGGCGTCCCCCTCAACCGGACCTACCCCGCCATCCCGCGGAATGCCAGCCTTTGACGTTGCTGTTGAAGTTGATTCGGCAGGTGCAGGGCGCAGCCCTGCCGCCACACCTATTCCGCGATCAGCACCAGCCCATCCGGGAACACGATCGCCGCTTCATCCGCACTCACGTCGAAGAAGCCCACGCCGTGCTTCTCGGCCAGGTCCTGCACGCGGCCGTGCGCGCGCTCGGCCACCGAATAGGCAAACGCGCCGTAGATCACCTCGCGGCCGATGCTGTACTCGGTCACCTCGGCACGGTCGTCATCGTCGTTGCTCAGCGGGCCGTTCAACGGCGGGAATTCCCGCGCCATCTCCGCGAACCACGCCTGCAGCGCTGGGCTGCTGACCACCGGGTCGTCGTACTCGTGGCGCTCGTTCCACTGCGTCTGCTTCTCGAACCAGGCGATGAAGGCCGCCGCCTCGCGTGGCGCGGCGCTGGCCTCGAACACCATCATGTCGTAACTCATTGAACCGTCCTGTTGCAGCGCCAGGGTCGGATCCCTCTCCGCAGGCGAGGGCTCTGACCCCTGCGCGGGGTCTGTGGCTGCACAGGGTATCGCGCTACGGCTGTCCGGCTGCACTCATCGCCAGGCCCGGCGCCAGCGCCTTCGCCTCCGGGAACAGCGCGAAGCGCAGGCCGATCAGGCCCATCAGGGCTTCATCGCGGGCCTTGCAGGCGGCCACGCTACCGACCCGGCCCAGCGAAGTATCCAGCCGCTCGCGCAGCGCCTCGGCCGCCACAATCGGTTTGCGCGCGGCGATCTGCCGGCGGTAGTGCACGGCGACCTCTTCCAGAATGTGCTCGACCGCCTCGCGACTGCGCTCGGGAAGTTCCAGCCGGGCGCGGCGCAGCTGCAGGATGTTCAGGCCGATGCGTGCTTCATTGAGCATGTCCACCGACGCGATGTCGCTGCCCTCCGGCGTCGCCGCCAGGCGCGGCGCGAGCAGGCCCAGCAGGTCAAGCATGCGCGCGGCGAAGCGCTGGCGGTCCTGCTGGCCACGACCTTCGGCGGCTTCGGCCAGCGTGGTCCAGCCCTGCCGCACCAGCCGGCGCGCGGTCCACTCGGCGCCCACCGAACGGAACAGGCGCGTCATCACTACCGCGAAGCCAATGCCGATGAACATCGCGATGGACGAGTTGAGGAAGGTCTGGATGTTGGCACTGTAGGTGTTCTGCAGGCTCAGCAGCGCGGCCAGGTTCACGGTCAGTGGCAGCGCGAACAGCGCGCTCTTGGGGTGGTGCAGCATCAGCCCCAGCGGCAGGAACGCCACCGCCAGCACCAACGCCAGCAGGCCGAAGTCGTGCACCGCCGGGAACACGCCGAACAGGTACACTCCGGCCACCACCGAGGCGACCATCGCCCACACCAGGAACGACACCATGCTCGGCGCCGGATCGTCCTGTGCGGCGAAGAACGCGGCGGTCACTGCGGCCATCATCGCGCCGTTGCCACCGCCTTCCCACCCCAGCGCGATCCACAGCACGCAGTAGCTCATCAGCGCCGCGCCGGCACTGAGCGCGGAGAACAGCGCCATGCCATAGTCGACGTGCTTGTCGGCGGCCACGCGTTCGGTGCGGATGCGGTAGTGCGCACGGTCCAGCGGCGCAGTGCCCTGGTCGATCGCGTGCTGCAGGGTGCGGCAGTCCTGCCACAGGTCCACCAGTTCCTCCAGGCGCAGCAGCAGGCTGGCCAGCTGCAGGTGCTGCAGGTCGCGGTCCACCTGCGGCTTCAACGCACTGATGCGCGCGCGCAGGCGGGCGTATTCGCTGGCGTTGGTCGGGCCATCCAGCCAGTCGTGGATGTCATCGACCAGTGCCGGCAGCCCCTCGGGCAGGTCCTGGCCGTCGCTGCGCAGCGCACTCAGGCGGTCGGCAATCGAGGACAGCACCGGCAACAGCAGCAGCATGCGCTCGCGCAGCCGCTCCATCGACACGGCCGAACCGGCATGGCGCGGGTCGTCGCGGCGCAGGAACTCGATCAGCGCCTCGAACTGCACCAGGTCGGCGGCGAGCCGGTTGCGCGGCGCGTGCGCGCGGCCGCGTTCGAGGATCTGCCGGCACCACTGCGCCGCGTCCTCCATCCAGTTGCCGATGCGGGCGCGCAGCATCGGGCGTACCGAGGCCGGGAACAGCAGCGAAGCAAACAGCACTGCCACCACGGTGCCGAGGATGATCTCCTCGCTGCGCGCCACCACGGTGTCGAAGATGGTCTCCGGCGAGGTCACGGCCGGGAAGCCGATGAAGGCGGTGGTGTAGCCGGCCAGCAGGAACGCGTAACCGCGCGGGCCGCGGTTGAGCAGGGCCATGAACAGGCACCCGGCCAGCCAGATCGACATCGCCGCGCTCAGCACCAGCGGCGTTTCCACCAGCGCCGGCAGCACCAGCAGGGTGGCCAGGCCGGCCACCAGGGTGCCAACGATGCGGTACACGCCCTTGGCGCGGGTTGGGCCCAGCAGCGGCTGGCTGACGATGTACACCGTGCCCATCGCCCAGTACGGGCGCGACAGGTTGCCGGCCATGGCGATGTACAGCGCGGCCACCGCGGCCAGGTAGGTCTTGATCGAGAACAGCCAGGCCTGGCGATCGGTCAGCGCGTTCATGGCTTACTTCGCCGAGGCCTGTGCGGTGGACGGCGCGGGCGGGGCAACCGATGCCTGCCAGCCGCCACCCAGCACCAGGAACAGATGGATCTGGTCGCGCGAGACCTGCGCTTCGGCGGCGGCCAGGGTGGCGTCGCTGCTGGCCAGGCTGCGGTCGGCATCCAGGCTGGACAGGTACGGCGTACGGCCACCCTGGTACAGCCGGCGGTTCTGCTCGGCGGCCAGTGCGGCCTGCTCCTGCGCGATGCGCAGCGACTGCAGCCGGCGCAGGTCCTGCGCATAGCGGTCCAGCGCGGTCTGGGTCTCGCGCAGCGCCTGCAGCACGGTGTGGTCGAACTCGGCCAGCGCGGCATCGGCACCCGCCTCGGCGGCGTGGATGCGTGCGTGCGTGCCGGAGGACGGCAGCGTCCACGAGATCAGCGGGCCGATCGACCACTGCTGGGTCATCGGCGTGCCGAAGTCTTCCAGCAGGCCGGCGGCACCCACCGAGGCACCCAGGCGGATGTCCGGGTACAGCTCGGCGGTGGCGACCCCAATCCGCGCCGTGGCCGAGGCCAGCTTGCGCTCGGCCTGGCGCACGTCCGGGCGGCGCTGCAGCAGCGCCCGGCCATCACCGACCGGCAGCGGCTGCGCCAGGCCGGGGGCGTGCGCACAGTCGATCACGCCGGCTGGCAGCTGGCCCGGGGTTTTCCCAAGCAGCGCGGCCAGCGAATAGGCGGCCGCCGAACGCTGCGCGCGTAGCGGCGGCAGTGCCGCCTCCAGCAACGCTACCTGCGCATTGGCGCGGGCCAGTTCCGGCGGCGTGCCGCGGCCGGCCGCGATCAGGCGCTCGGTGACCGTGCGGCTGCGCTGCTGCAGCTGCAGCGAATGCTCGGCCACGTGCAGTTCGTGGTTGGCGTGGCAGATTTCCAGGTAGCTGTCGGCGACCTGCGCGACGACGCTGACCTGGGCCAGGTCGCGCGCCGCAGCGACCGACTGCTCGTCGGCACGCGCTGCCTCGGCGCCGCGCTTGAGCTTGCCGAACAGGTCGAACTGGTAGCTGACCGCGAACTTGCCATCGGCCAGGTTGATCACCGGCAGCTCGTGCTCCTGCATGAACGATTCGGCCGACAGCTGTGCGCGGCTGACGCCGGCCTCGGCCTCGTACTCGAAGCCACCGGCGTCCAGCGCCTGTTCGTACACCGCCGCCGCACGACGCAGGTGTGCATCGGCGGCCTTCAGTTCCACGTTGTCACGCAGCGCCTGGGTGATCAGGCCGTCCAGCACCGGGTCGTTGTACAGCGACCACCAGCGGTCGGGCAGCGCCTGGTTGGCGGCAATCTGCGGGTTCTGCGTATCGATGAAGGCCGCATTGGCCTCCGGGCGCTTGAACGCCGAGCCTTCCGGCAGTGCATAGTCCGGGCCGACGGTTTTGCAGGCGGCCAGGCTGGCCAGCGCGACGATCAGACCGAGACGGGGCAGGGCGGCGTTCACAGGCCCGCCTGTGTCGGCGCAGTGCCGGCCTTGTCGTTGTGCGGATGGCGGCCGGTGTCCACGGTCACCGTGGCGGTGCGGCCGGCGATCAGTTCCACGCCCTTGGGTACTTCGTCGATGGCGATGCGCACCGGAATGCGCTGTGCCAGCCGCACCCAGTCGAAGGCCGGGGTCACGTTCGGCAGCAGGGTGCTGCCGTTGCTGCGGTAGCGGTCCTCGATGCCGGCGGCGATGCTTTCCACGTGGCCACGCAGCGGGGCCGACTCGCCCATCAGGCGGATGTCCACGCTCTGCCCCGGGGCCACGCCGCGCAGGCGGGTTTCCTCGAAATAGCCATCGATGCGGAACGAGCCGGTATCCAGCAGCGCCAGCACCGGCTTGCCGGCCACCACGTAGTCGCCTACGCGCAGGGTGCGGTCGTTGACCCGGCCATCGGCCGGCGCGCGCACCTCGGTGCGGCCCAGGTTGAGCTCGGCCAGGTCGACCGCCGCCTGTGCGGTGGCCAGCGCAGCCTGTGCGGCCTGCAACTTGGCGCGGCGCACTTCGGCGTCCTCGGCGGCGACCAGGTCCTGCAGGCTGCGGTCACGGCCGATCTCGCGGCGCAGCTGCGCCACCGATGCCTGGCGCTCGGCCAGGTTGGCGCGGGCCTGCTCCAGCGCGATGCGGTAGCGGGCGCGATCGACCACGAACAGCAGATCACCCTTCTTCACCGCCTGGTTGTCGGCCACCTGCACCGTTTCCACCAGCCCGGACACGTCCGGCGCCACCTGCACCACGTCGGCACCGACATGGGCATCGCGGGTCCACGGCTCATCCATGTAATAGACCCACAGCTGGCGCAGCACCAGCAGGGCGACGATCACGGCTGCGCTGGTGAGCAGCACCGGCAGGGTCTTCTTCACGATCTTGTTCACGATTGCATCCAACGCAGGAGGTGGAACAGCAGGCCAAGCACGATCCCGTACAGCGCCAGGTTGAACAGTGGCGGGTGCCATATATGGCGATAGGCACCGGCACGCTGCAGCAGCGCATGCAGGCCGCTGTTGACCAGGTAGGCCAACAACATCAACCCGAGCAGGGTCGGGACGAACACTCCGTGGAGACTGAATTCACCGGGCATCGGTAGGGGCGGGGGCGAGGTGGGGGGAGGGGAGGGGAGGAACAGCGAAACAACGGCAACGGGCAAAAGCCGCTGGCGTGTGCACGGCAGCGGCGGTGTTCAGGGGCAGCGGTCTTACGTGATGCGGTCGGCGGCCTCGGCCAGCAGGCGCCATGCCTTCAGCACGGCGTGCAGTTCATCCATGGAAAGCTCGCCGAACACGTCCTGGCGCAGGCCGATCAACTGGTCTTCCAGCTCGCTGACCAGCGCATGGCCTGCGTCGGTCAGCCACAGCAGGTTGGCGCGGCGGTCGCTGGCGTCGCTCTCGCGGCGGACCAGGTCGCTGGCGCACAACTTGTCCAGCAGGCGCACCAGTGAGGGACCTTCCATGCCCAGCTGCTGCGCCAGGGCCACCTGACGGATGCCACCGCCGGAGCGGCCGATCATCAGCAGCGGCATGGTGCAGGCGGTGGAGATGCCGTAGCTGCCGAGCCGGCTGTCGGCCAGGCGCTGCCACTGCCGCCCTGCGTACAGCAGGCCGGAGCTGAGCTGCATCTGCAGCACGGTGCGCTCGTCGAGGGGTCGGTCCATAAGAGATAGATAGGATACTACTAATTTCATTCCTATCAATAGGTTTTTCTGAATGGGTGGGTGTGTTGAGGAAGGCGTTGCGCCTGCTGGCTATCGGATGGGGCGGCGGAGGGCCGGACGGGGCAGGGCACGCTGCAAGTACGTCCATGTAAGCTCGATCGGCGCATCCATGCGCCTCACGGCCCTGTCCCGCCCGGCCCTCCACCACCCCACCCCACATCCCGCGAGCGCCGTGGGTTGGCTCTTTAAAGGCAAGGGCAGAAGCAGTGCGGACCAACGGTCCGCACCCACCAAAGCACAAGACACCACAGCAGCGGCGCGCTGCTTCCAAAGTCATGAACCCCGCTTTTGCCCCCGCTTTCGGGCGGTCCGGCCGCGCCCGCGGGAAACTGTCAGGGATGGGGAAGGGCGGCAGGGCAGGACCGTGAGGCGCATGGATGCGCCGACCGAGCCCCCATGGATGGGTTTACGGCGTGTCCTGCCCTGCCGCCCTTCCCCATCCAGACCCGTAACAGGCAGGCGCCGCCAGACCCCCGATGAACCCGACCAACAGGACGACCCACCCCCCGGTCGGGTACGATGCTCGCCCCCCGTTCGGGACGCTGTACGCAATGAGCAAGAACAACGAAAAGGCCGCCCCGCAGGGCGACGTGACCCAGGACCAGGCCGAGGATGCCGTGCGCACCCTGCTGCGCTGGGCCGGTGAGGACCCGTCCCGTGAAGGCCTGCTG
This sequence comes from Stenotrophomonas maltophilia, assembly GCF_900186865.1. NCBI lineage: Bacteria > Pseudomonadati > Pseudomonadota > Gammaproteobacteria > Lysobacterales > Lysobacteraceae > Stenotrophomonas > Stenotrophomonas maltophilia. Next base: position 4,961,124 of record NZ_LT906480.1, on the reverse strand, counting down.
GATACCCCCCGCCGTGTCGCCGAAGCCTATGGCGACTGGTTCAGCGGTTACCGCGACGACCCGCGCGCCTACATGGAGCGGACCTTCGAGGAAGTGGCCGGCTACGACGAGCTGATCGTCCTGCGCGACATCGAGTACGAAAGCCACTGCGAGCACCACATGGCCCCGATCATCGGCCGCGTGCACGTCGGCTACCTGCCGGCCGGCAAGGTGGTGGGCATCAGCAAGCTGGCCCGTGTCGTCGAAGCCTACGCCCGCCGTTTCCAAGTGCAGGAGAAGATGACCGCGCAGATCGCCCAGTGCATCCAGGATGTGCTGCAGCCGATCGGCGTCGGCGTGGTCGTCGAAGGCGCCCACGAGTGCATGACCACCCGCGGCATCCACAAGCGCGGCGTCAGCATGGTCACCTCCAAGATGCTGGGCAGCTTCCGCGACGACGCGCGTACCCGCGCCGAGTTCCTGCGCTTCATCGAAGTGGGCGGCAAGCGCTGAGCCGCTTGCCCGCACCACGCCGGCTCCTGCAGGCCGGCATGCCCACGGCTGTCCACGCGGCAGCTGTGCATGGCGGTTTGTCCCTGTCAGCCCTACAGACTTCTTTCGCTGCATGAAGCATCGCGAACGCATTGCCCGTTACCGCCACCTGCGCGAACAGCCCCAGTGGAAGCTGCTTGCCGCCGACCACGCTCCGGAAATCATCGGCCTGCTGCAGGGCCTGCTGATGGACGGCGAGCGCACGTTGCCGTCCTCGGTACTGAACGAGCGACTGCAGCGCGCGCTGGACCAGCTGGCCGGCGATGAACTCTCGCGCGAGCTGCCGCGCACCGCGCAGGCCTACATCGCGCACTGGCTGGCCCAGGGCTGGCTGGAACGCCGTCTGCCCGAAGGCGCCGACCAGGAGCAGTACGAGCTGGCGACCGCGGCACTGCAGGCGATCCGCTTCGCCGACGGCCTCGAGCAGGCCCGCGTGGCCGCCACCGAAAGCCGCCTGGCGCTGGTCATTGAACAGCTCTCGGCGCTGGCTGCGCAGACCGAAGCCGATCCCGATGCGCGCCTGTCCGCGCTGCACGACGAGCGCGACCGCATCGATGCCGAAATCGCCCGGGTCGGCACCGGCCGCGTGGTTGCGCTGGACGGCAAGCGCGCGCTGGAACGCACCCGCCAGATCATCGGCCTGGCCGACGAGCTGACCGAGGACTTCCGCCGCGTGCGCGATGACTTCGAGCAGCTCAACCGCGATTTCCGCGAACGCATCATCGACGACGAGGGCGAGCGCGGCGATGTGCTGTCGCAGCTGTTCGAAGGTGTGGATGTCATTGGCGAAAGTGACGCCGGGCGCAGTTTCCAGGCCTTCTGGCGCCTGCTCAACGACGCCGAACAGAGTGCCCAGCTCGATGCCGCGCTGGAAGCGGTGCTGGCGCGCGGCTTCGCCCGCCGCCTGGACCGCAACGAACGCAACTTCCTGCGCAGCTTCACCAGCACCATGCTCGAGCGCGGTGGCCAGGTGCACGATGTGCTGCAGAACTTCGCGCGCAGCCTGCGCGGCTTCGTGCAGAGCCGTGGCTACCTGGAACAGCGCCGCCTCAACCAGTTGTTGAAGCAGGCGCAGTCCGAAGCGCTGGCCCTGCGCGACGAATTCCCCGCACAGCGCGGCATCGGCCGCGACCTGCAGCTGACCACCAGCCGCCTGCGCTCGTGGTCGCAGTGGAAGCTGCATGATCCGCGCAGCGCCCAGGTCGACGGCAATGTCGAGTACAACGACGCGGCCGCGATCAGCCTGGAGAGCGTCGGCGACCTGGTCGCTTCGTCCGAAATCGACTTCCGCACCCTGCGCCGCGACCTGCACGACCTGCTCGATGCACAGCCGCGGCTCAGCATCGCCCAGGCCCTGTCGCAGCGCGAGGCGCCGCAGGGTCTTGGCAGCGTCATCGGCTATCTGTCGCTGGGCACGCGCTTCGGCAACGTGGTCGCCGGCGAGCAGGAGCTTGCGCAATGGCGTGGTGGCGACGGCCAGGTCCGTCGCGCCCGCATCCCGCTGGTTTGGTTCACCCAGGAGAGACGCCATGAGCTGGCATGAAGATCCCATCGACGCAGCGCAGGCCGACGTGGCGGAAGACGCCTACGAGGCCGAACCGGTGGCGGCCGTGGCGCAGCCCCGCCGTGGCAACGACGTCTATTACCTCGGCGACACCGGGCGCCTGCCGCTGGATGCGCGCCGCGCGCTGTGCCAGCTGCTGATCGGCCCCAGCATCGACCAGCTGCGCCACGCCAAGCTGTGGCCGGCACTGATCCGCAGCGAAGCGGCCATCCGCTCGTCGCTGGCGGACCTGTTCCTGGAACTGGTGCTCGACCGTGACAGCGGCGTGGCGTTCACCCGCCAGGCCGATACCGAAGACGTCGACGCGCCGGTGCTGCTGCGCACCTCGCCGCTCACCTTCATCGACTCGGTGCTGCTGCTGTACCTGCGCCAGCAGCTGGCCGAAGCCGATGCGCGCGGCAACCGCGCGGTGGTCGCCGATGCCGAAATGGCCGAAGCACTGGCCATCTACGAAAAGAACCTGTCCACCGACCGCGCCGGCTTCAACCGCCGCGTCGCCTCGGCGGTGCAGAAGATGAAGGACAACCACATCCTGACCCGCCTCAGCGGCCAGGAAGACCGCCACGAAGTCTCGCCGGCGCTGAAGCTGCTGTTCTCCGCCGAAGACGTGTCCCAGCTCTCGGCGGTCTACCGCCAGCTGCGCGAAACCCCGGCCGCCGAGGCCTGAGAGACCCGACCATCGCATGGCTATCTCCAAGCACACTCCCGCCCTGTTCAACGAAGGCCTGCCGGACCCGCGCCTGCAGCAGTTCCGCATGCGCCGCCTGCAGGTGCACAACTGGGGCACCTTCAACGGCCTGACCGAAGTGCCGATCGCCGAGCGCGGTTTCCTGTTCGTCGGACGTTCCGGCTCGGGCAAGTCGACACTGCTCGATGCCATGTCCGCGCTGCTGACGCCGCCGGCCATCGTCGACTTCAACGCTGCTGCGCGTGAAGCCGAGCGCAGTGGCCGCGACCGCAACCTGGTGTCCTACGTGCGTGGCGCGTGGGCTGACCAGCAGGACAGCGGCACCGGCGAAATCGCCACCCAGTACCTGCGCAAGGGCGCCACCTGGACCGCACTGGTGCTGGAATACCGCGCCGGCGATGGCCGCGTGGTCAGCCTGGTGCGCCTGCTGTGGATCTCCGGCAACGGCACCTCGGCCGGTGACGTGCGCAAGCACTACATGATTGCCGAGCGCCCGTTCGACATCGCCAAGGATCTTGGTGGGTTCGACCTGGACCTGCGCAAGCTCAAGCAGAAGCTGTCCGACCTGCACCACTTTGACACCTTCTCCGGCTACGCCGAGCGCTTCCGCGACCTGCTCGGCATCGACAACGAGATGGCGCTGCGCCTGCTGCACAAGACGCAGTCGGCGAAGAACCTGGGCGACCTCAACGTCTTCCTGCGCGACTTCATGCTCGACACGCCGAAGACCTTCGACGCCGCCGAGCGCCTAGTCAGCGACTTCGCCGAGCTCGATGGCGCGCACCAGGCGGTGGTCACCGCCCGTCGCCAGGTGGAGACTCTGCTGCCGGCACGCGCCTACTACAACGACCTGAAGGAAATGCACCGCCGGCGCGGCGACGACGAAGCCCTCAAGCTCGGCGTCGACAGCTTCCGTGAAAGCCGCCGCCAGGCGCTGATCGAAGCGCGCCTGCGCGAGATGGACGTGCGTGACCGTGGCCTGCTCGGCGAAGAAGCCCAGCGCCGTGCCGCACTGGACAATCACACCGAGCGCCTGGCCGAACTGGAACTGCAGCGTCGCCAGCAGGGCGGTGAGCGCATTGAAGAACTGGAACGCGAGCAGGGCCGCGCCGAAGCCGAGCGCGACCGCCGCCAGGCCAAGCGCGAGCAGGCAAGCCTGGCCGCGCAGCAGCTGGGGGCCGAACTGCCGGACGACGCACACGGCTTCGCCGAACTGGTCGAGCGCGCACAGAACGAGCTGCAGGACCGCCAGCGCGCCTCTTCGGCGCTGGACGATGCGATCAGCGATCGCCTGGGTGGCAAGCGCGATGACGAGCGCCGCTTCGGCGAAGTCCGTGCGGAACTCGAAGCGATGCAGCGCACGCCCTCCAACATCCCGGCGCCGATGCAGAAGCTGCGCGCGCGCCTGGCCGAGGAAACCGGCATCGCTGAAGCGGCGCTGCCGTTCGTCGGTGAACTGATCCAGGTCCGCTCGGAAGAGCAGGGCTGGCAGGGTGCCATCGAGCGCGTGCTGGGTGGCTTCGCGCTGTCGCTGCTGGTCGACGACAAGCATTACAACGACGTCGCCGAGTGGGTGAACCGTACCCACCTGGGCATGCGCTTCACCTACTACCGCGTGCGCCGCAACGATGATGCGTTCGCCCGTGAGCCGTCGGCGAAGTCGCTGCTGCACAAGCTGGAACTGCGCGAACACGTGTTCGACAGCTGGCTGCGCCGCGAGCTCGGCAAGCGATTCGACTACGAGTGCGTGGATGCCAAGCAGCTGCGCAACGTCGACCGCGGCATCACCCGCGAAGGCCAGGTCAAGCATCCGGGCGACCGTTTCGAGAAGGATGACCGCAGTGCGGTGGGCGACCGCCGTCGCTGGATCCTCGGCTTCAACAACCACGACAAGGTGGGCGCCTTCGAGCGCGAAGCTCAGGAACTGGCCAAGCGCATCGCCAGCTGCGAGACCGACATCGCGCGCCTGCGTGGACAGCGTGACCGCGACAACGAACGCCGCCTGGCCTGCCACGAGCTGGTCAGCATCAGCTGGAACGAGATCGACATCGCCGCCCCGCAGCAGCGCCTGAGCGACATCGAGGCCACGCTGCGCGACCTGCGCGAAGGCAATGCCGACCTCGCCAAGCTGGCCAAGCAGATCGACGCCGTGCGCGCCGACATTGAGCAGGCCCGCCGCACCTATGAAGACGTCCGCGTCGAGCGCGGGCAGCTGGTCAAGGAACGCGACCGCCTGGACCGCGCGCGCCAGCAGAGCCGTGCGCTGGTGCTGCCGAGCCTGGCCCAGGAGCAGGAAGCCGGCCTTGCCGAGCGCCTGCAGGAGCAGGGTCCGCTCAGCCTGGAAACGCTGGAAGCGCACATGCGCCAGGTCAGCAACGCGCTGAACGAGCAGCTGTCGTCCTCGCAGCAGGACCTCAACCGCATCGAGAACCAGTTGATCGGCTGCTTCCGTCGCTTCATCCAGCAGTGGCCGGAGGAATCGGGCGACTTCACCGTGTCGGTGGCCTCGGCCGAGGACTTCCTCGCACGCCTCGAACGACTGGAGCGCGATGGCCTGCCGCAGCACGAAGAGCGCTTCTTCGATCTGCTGCAGAACCAGAGCAAGAACAACCTGCTGGCCCTGCAGCGCCACAGCGCCGAGGCCCGCAAGTCGATCGGCCAGCGCCTGGACGAAGTGAACGCCAGCCTGGAACAGGTGCCGTTCAACCGCGGTACGCTGCTGACCATCGAACTGAGCGACCGTCGTCTGCCGGAAGTGGGCGAGTTCCAGCTGCAGCTGCGCGAAGTGCTGTCGCAGCAGCAGACCGAGCAGCGCGAGCTGGCCGAATCGCAGTTCACCGTGCTGCGCCAGCTGGTCAACCGCCTGGGCTCGCAGGAAGGCGAGGACAAGCGTTGGCGGGAGCTGGTGCTGGACGTGCGCATGCACGTGGAGTTCATCGGCGTCGAGCTGGATGCGGAAACGCGCCAGCAGGTCGAGATCTACCGCAGCGGCGCCGGCAAGTCCGGTGGCCAGCGCCAGAAACTGGCTACCACCTGCCTGGCCGCGGCGCTGCGCTACCAGCTCGGCGGTGCTGACAGCCAGCTGCCCAGCTACGCCGCAGTGGTGCTCGACGAAGCCTTCGACAAGGCCGACAACGAGTTCACCGCACTGGCAATGAACATCTTCGACAACTTCGGCTTCCAGATGGTGGTTGCCACCCCGCTGAAGTCGGTGATGACGCTGGAACCGTTCATCGGCGGCGCCTGCTTCGTCGAAATCAGCGGTCGTCACGACTCCGGCGTGCTGCTGATCGAGTATGACGAGGAAGGCAAGCGCCTGAAGCTGCCAGAGCGCAGCCGCCAGCAGGCCAACGAACCGGAAGAAGCCGAGGCCTGACCTGGCCGATTGAAGGGGAACGCCGGCCAGCGGCCGGCACTACATGGGCGGGGTTCATGACCCGATCGGATGGGGATGCCGGCCAGCGGCCGGCACTACCCATGGGCGGGGTTCATGGCCCGATCGGATGGGAATGCCGGCCAGCGGCCGGCACTGCCCATGGGCGGGGTTCATGACCTGATCGGATGGGGATGCCGGCCAGCGGCCGGCACTACCCATGGGCGGGGTTCATGACCCGGTAGTGCCGGCCGTTGGCCGGCAACCGCGTTCACGCAGCGCGGAACGTATCCCACGCCATCCGCGCGATCAGCACCACCACCAGCCCCACGAACAGCTTGCGGATGAACGGCGTACCGCCCTTCAGCGCCAGGCGCGTGCCCACCACCGAACCGATGATGTTGGCCGCCGCCATCGGCAGCGCGAACAGCCACAGGATGTTGCCGGTCGGCACGAAGAACGAGATCGCCGCCACATTCGTCGCCAGGTTCACCACCTTTGATGCCGCCGAGGCGCGCAGGAAATCCAGCCCGAAGAAGCGCACGAACAGGAAGATCAGGAAGCTGCCGGTGCCCGGCCCGAAGAAGCCGTCGTAGAAGCCGATCGCCGCACCGATCGCCAGCGCGATCACCAGTTCGCGGCGGCCGATCTCCTGTGGCCGGTGCAACGCGCCGAAGTCCTTCTTCCACAGCGTGTAGGCCAGCATCGCGACCAGCAGCACCAGCACCAGTGGGCGCACCGCGTCCTTGGGCAGCAGGCTTACCGCGGTGGCGCCGGCGAAGGAGAAGATGAAGGCCGTGCCGGCCGCGAACAACACCGGCTTCCACGGGAAGCGCACGTTGCGCGCATAGCGCCAGGCGGCCGCACCGGTACCGCACATCGAACTGAACTTGTTGGTACCAAACAGCATCGCCGGCGTCTGCTGCGGCAGCACCGTGAACAGGCCAGGCAGCTGCACCAGCCCACCACCACCGACGGCGGCATCGACCAGCCCGGCGATGAAGGCGATGACCACCAGCCACCACAACTCAGGGGGAACCAGTTCCAGCACGGCGATCAATCGATATGGGGGCGCGACAGCATACGCCTGTCCTGCACTGGTTGACCGGTGCCCCGCGTGGATCCATCCGCACAACCCGGCGACAATGTCCGCATGAGCCGAAAACCCACCGATCCCTGCCCCTGCGGCCTTCCCGCCGAGTACGCCGCCTGCTGTGGCCGTTTCCATGCCGGTGAGGCCGCCCCCGATGCCGAGCGCCTGATGCGATCACGTTACAGCGCCTATGTGCGGGGGCTGGCGGACTATCTGCGCCAGAGCTGGCATCCGGATACCCGTCCGGCCGAGTTGTCGCTGGATGATGCGCCCGGCCAGCGTACGCATTGGCTGGGCCTGACCGTGCACGAGCACACTGTCACCGGCGCCGACAGCGCCGAAGTGCGCTTCACCGCCCGCTACCGCGTGGGCGGCGGCAGCGCGGTGAAGATGGCCGAGCACAGCCGCTTCCTGCGCGTCGACGGCCGCTGGTACTACCTCGACGCGGTGTGAGCCTCAGCCGCCGCGTGCCGCCAGCACGCGCTGGCCGGCATGCGCGCGGACCTGGTTGCGGCCACCGTCCTTGGCTGCGTACAGCGCCTGGTCGGCGGCCTTGATCACTGCCGCTGGCCGCTCATCCACGCGGCTGTCTGCCAGCCCGATGCTCACCGTCACCTGCACCGTCTGCCCGCTTCCGCCGCGTCCTCGCTGCCGGCGCCCCGTTTCATCGTCGCGGCTGCGTGTGCTCCGGTCGCGCAGCTGCATGCGGGTGTCCTCGATGGTCTGCCGCAGCGCCTCGACTGCATCCACGCAGGCCGCTGCGGGACGATCCAGGAACACCACCGCGAACTCCTCGCCGCCATAGCGGAACGCCCGGCCACCATCGCCCACCCGGCCCAGGCGCGAGGCCACCAGGCGCAGCACATCGTCGCCGGTGTCGTGGCCGTGGGTGTCGTTGAACGACTTGAAGTGGTCCACGTCCACCATCGCGATGCTGTAGGTGCCGCGCGCCCGCTGCAGGGTCTCATTGAAGGCGCGGCGCCCCGGCAGGCCGGTCAGCTCATCGCGGAAGGCCATATGGAAGGACTCCTGCAGCATCGCGCCCAGCATCAGCAGCAGGGCCGCGCTGGCCAGTGCCGGCAGTAGCACCGGCTGCAGGAACACCCGTGGCAGCATCCACCACAGGCACAGCAGGGCCAGCAGCATCGCCGTGTGCAACGGGCGCGGATGCCGCCAGGCCTGCCAGCCCAGCGCGGCGGTTGCCAGAAGGAACAGCAGCGCTGGCAGCTGTGCCAGCGCGTTCCAGTCGGCCGGAATCCAGCTCCAGTGGCGGTTGGACAGCAGATCGTGCATGCCCCGGGGTTGCTGCGTGGCCAGTAGCAGGAAGATCATCAGCGCGGTGCCACTGGCAACACCCCGCAGCAGCAGGTCGCGGCGGCGGCGGCCGCGCTCGGGCCACAGTGCCAGGCCCGCGAACAGCAAGGGCAACCAGGCCGAAATGGCATGGAAGCGCAGCGGTGTCAGCGCCGTGACATGGCCGCTGTGCAGATAGCCGCCCACGTCCTGGTGCAGCAGCGCGAACATGACCGCCACCACCAGCAGCAGGCAGAGCGTACGCACCTGGTGGTAGAGCAGGGCAAGGCCGGCGCCGAGGCAGGCCAGCAGCCAGGGCAGGATGCGTTGGGCCGGACTGGCAACGTCTTCGTTGCCCAGTGCTGCCCACAGCACCACGGCAACCAGCACGGCGGGCAGCACGAACAGGTAATGCGCAGGCTGGCGGAGCGGATGCAGGGGCAAGCAGGAATTCCAGCGCGGTGACGACGCGGCCGCAGCATTGCCGTTAGCGGCGTTCGCACCGGCTTCTTGAATGCGGGATGGTCACGCATGTGAACGCGTTGACGTCGAACGATGACATCGCACTCACCCTGTTGCGCAGATGCTGCCCGGATGGACAGCGTAGCCACCGCCGTCGCTGCCCCGCAGCGCGATCTCGCCCGCCAGTACGCATGTGTGCGGAACCGCAGCATGCACCTGGCAGCCCCCCTCAGCGCCGAAGATGCCATGCTTCAGAGCATGGCCGATGCCAGCCCGAGCAAATGGCACCTGGCCCACACCACCTGGTTCTTTGAACGCTTCGTGCTGGCCGGCTTCCCACCCGCACCGGCGCATGACCCTGCCTGGGACTACCTGTTCAACAGCTACTACAAGAGCCTCGGCCCGGCGCATGCCCGGCCGCAGCGTGGGCTGCTGTCGCGGCCATCGCTGCAGCAGGTGCGCGACTACCGCCAGCAGGTCGATGCACAGGTGCAATCGCGGCTGGCGGCAGGCGACCTTGATGAGCAGGCACTGCAGCACCTGCAGTTGGGCCTGCAGCACGAACAGCAGCACCAGGAACTGCTGCTCACCGACATCAAGCACGCGTTCTGGTGCAATCCGTTGCAGCCGGCCTACCGCGCGGACCTGCAGCCTGCAACCAGCGCTGCCAGTGCGCAGGGCTGGATCGAGTCGCCCGAGCGCATCGTCACCATCGGCGCCGCAGCCTGGCCGCAGCACACCGCCTTCGCCTACGACAACGAATCGCCGGCGCATCGCGTGCTGCTCCCCGCGCACGCACTGGCCGAGCGCCCCGTCAGCAATGCCGAGTACCGCGCCTTCATCGACGCCGGCGGCTACCGCGAACCGCGCTGGTGGCTCAGCGAAGGCTGGGCGCTGCGCGAAGCCGAGGGCTGGCAGCACCCGCTGTACTGGGATGACGCCCTGCAGCGCGAGTACACCCTGGGCGGTTGGCGCGAACTGGATCCGCATGCGCCGGTCTGCCACCTCAGCTACTACGAGGCCGATGCCTGCGCCCGCTGGGCCGGTGCGCGCCTGCCCAGCGAGTTCGAGTGGGAGGCTGCCGCCGCAACGCTGCCGCCTCGCGGTCATTTTGCCGATGACGATCGGCTGCACCCGCAGGCTGCAGGGGGCAGTGGACTGCGTCAGCTGTTCGGCGATGTATGGGAATGGACCCACAGCGCGTATGGCGCCTACCCGGGCTTCCGCCCTTTCGCCGGCAACCTCGGTGAATACAACGGCAAGTTCATGTGCGGGCAATGGGTGCTGCGCGGTGGCAGCTGCGCCACGCCGCGTGGCCACGTGCGTGCCAGCTACCGCAACTTCTTCATGCCCCCGGCACGTTGGCAGTTCTCCGGGCTGCGCCTGGCCAGGGACCTCGCATGAGTACGGTGCACGACGCACTGCAGGCGCTGACCGATCTCACCCCTGGCCGCCAGCAGATCCTCACCGACGTGGTGGCCGGGTTGTCGCGCACGCCGCGCCAGCTGCCGTCCAAGTACTTCTACGATGCGCGCGGCTCGCGCCTGTTCGAGCAGATCACGCAGACCGCCGAGTACTACCCCACGCGCACCGAGCTGGCCCTGCTTTCACGGGTACTGCAGGACATCGCCCGAAGCGTCGGGCCGCATCTGCACGTGGTGGAACTGGGCAGCGGCAGTGGCCGCAAGACCGCGTTGCTGCTGGCCGCCCTGCACGACCCGGTGGCCTACACGCCGATTGAAATCTCGCGTGCCGCGCTGCTGTCCAGCATCGACCATCTGGCCCCGGCGCTGCCCGAGGTGGAGATGCTGCCGGTCTGTGCCGACTTTACCCGTCCCGTCGCCGTACCCATGCCCGAACGCGACCCCGCGCGACGGCTGCTGTTCTTCCCCGGTTCCACGCTGGGCAACTTTGAAGGCGAGGACGCGGTCGCGCTGCTGCGCGCGATGCGCCAGACCATGGGGCGTGATGGCCTGGCCCTGGTCGGCATCGACCTGCACAAGGACCCGGCGTTGATCGAGGCGGCCTACAACGATGCGCAGGGCGTCACCGCCGCATTCACCCTGAACCTGCTGGCCCGCCTCAACCGCGAGGTCGGCAGCGACTTCGATCTGCAGGGCTTCCGTCATCGTGCCCGCTACAGCGTCGCGCGGCTGCGCATCGAGACCGATCTGGTCAGCCAGCGGGCACAGGACGTCCATCTGGATGGCCGGACCTTCCATTTCGAGGCCGACGAACCGATCCGCGTCGAATACAGCCACAAGTACACCGACGAGAGCTTCGAAGCGCTGCTGCGGCCGGCTGGCCTGCAGGTCATGCAGCGCTGGGATGCTGAAGGCCCGGCCTATGGCCTGCGCCTGTTGCGTGCCATCTAGGGCGGACGGCCAGCCGGTACCGCTTCAGGTTCAGCAGCACCGCTACCCCTAAGATGGCCGTGCAACGGCAACACGGAGGACGCCATGCCCATTCTGACCACGCTCGGCCTGGCGGCCGCTCTTGCCTCGGCGCCGACAGCGCCCGCCGCGCCTGCCGGCGACATGGATCCGGCGTTCAGCCGCTGCCTGTCGGGCCTGCAGGCCACCGCTGCGACACAAGGCATCAGTGCCGACCGTTTCAACGCGATCACCGCCGGCCTCACCCCGGACCCCACCGTGCTCGGCCTGCTCGATGCACAGCCCGAATTCACCACGCCGATCTGGGACTACCTGGCCGCGCTGGTCGATCGCCAGCGCGTGGCTGATGGCCGCGCCCTGCTGCAGCAGCACCGCGACCTGCTCGATCGCGTGTCGGCGCAGTACGGCGTCGATCCGGCCACCATCGTCGCGGTCTGGGGCGTGGAGAGCGACTACGGCCGCGTGTTCGGCAAGCGCCCGCTGCTGCAGTCATTGGCCACGCTGTCCTGCGCCGGCCGTCGCCAACCCTTCTTCCGCGGTGAACTGCTGGCGCTGCTCAAGCTGATCGACCGCGGCGACCTGCAGGCCCACGGGCTCACCGGCTCCTGGGCCGGTGCCTTCGGGCATACGCAGTTCATGCCCAGCACCTACGCCCGTATCGCGGTCGATGGTGATGGCGATGGCCGCCGCGATCTGGTCGGCAGCATTCCTGACGCGCTGGCCTCCACCGCCAACTATCTGAAGCGTGCCGGTTGGCGCAGTGGCGAACCGTGGGGCATGGAAGTCCGTGTTCCCGCCGGCTTCAACGCCAGCCAGGCAGGCCGCACCCAGCGTCGAGCCCTGGCCGACTGGCGTGCGCAGGGCGTGACTGCGCTGGATGGCAGCGTGTTGGCTCCGGCCAACCTGCCGGCGGATGCGCGCGCCGCGCTGCTGCTGCCGGCCGGCAACAAGGGCCCGGCATTGCTGGTGTTCCGCAACTACGACGCGATCTACAGCTACAACGCCGCCGAAAGCTATGCGCTGGCGATCGCGACGCTGGCTGACCAATTGCGTGGTGGCAACGGGTTGGCCACCGCCTGGCCGACCGATGACCCGGGCCTGGGCCGCGATGAGCGCCGCCAGCTGCAGACCCTGCTGCTGGCCCGCGGCCACGATATCGGTGCCGCCGACGGCATGATCGGTACCGCCACGCGCCGCGCGATCCAGGCCGAGCAGCAGCGCCTGGGCTGGAGCGAGGTGGACGGCCGCGCAGGCCAGCGCATCCTGCGCACGCTGCAGGAAGAGGCGGCCGCCATCGCACCCGCTGGGCAGAAAGCCTTGCCGGCGGCACGTTGACCGCGACATCATCGCCGCGGTCTTCAAGGAGCGTCATCGCATGCAGTCGAATCCGGACATCAGCACCGGCCTGTATCACGGCCTGGAGGCCTGGCAGGTGCGAACCGCCAACGCCACGGCGGTCGTCAGCGTGTTCGGCGGCCAGCTGCTGTCGTTCATTCCTGATGGGCAGCCCGATCTGCTGTGGCTTTCGCCCACGCGCGCCGAGCTGCCCACGCCCATCCGCGGTGGCGTCCCGGTGTGCTGGCCGTGGTTCGGTCGCCAGGGCCAGAGCGCCGATGTACCGGCGCATGGCCTGGTACGTACCGCGCGCTGGGAGCTTCTGCAGGCCAGCCAGCGCGATGATGGCGAGGTCGAGCTGCAGTTGGCGCCTGCGCCCAGCGCCGATCGCGGCCTGCGCCTGCAGATGCAGCTGCGCATTGGCCGCCAGCTGCGCCAGCAGCTGGTCACCGAGAACACCGGAACCTCGCCGGTGACCTTCACCCAGGCCCTGCACAGCTATTTCCGGGTGGGCGATGCCAAGCGGGTCGAGGTCGAGGGCCTTGACGGCCTGCAATACCTGGACAAGTACGAGGACTATGCACAGCTGCGCCTGCAACAGGGACCGTGGTCATTGCGCGATCCGCGTGATCCCGGTCGCAGCGATCGCATCTACACCGGTGCCAAGGGGCACTATGTACTGCGCGATCCGGTCCTGCAGCGGCGGATCGAGATCCGCAGCGAAGGCAGCCAGACGCTGGTGGTCTGGAATCCGGGTGCCGAGGCGGCAGCCAGGATGGCCGATGTCGGCGAGGGCTGGCGCGATTACGTATGCCTGGAAGTGGCCAACGCAGGCCCGGAGCAGATTACGCTTGCGCCGGGTGCGCGCCATCAGCTGGTGCAGACCCTGGGCAGTACCGCGCTGTAGGCGCGGACAACGATTTCAGTTTGTCGATGCAGGTAGCAAGGACGGAAAACATGCAGGAAGCACAATGGTGGTACGCCAATGGCAGGCAGAGCAGTGGGCCGGTGGATCTGGCCGGTCTTCGCCAGCTGCAGCAGGAAGGGACGGTTACGGCGCGCACCCTGCTCTGGTGCGAAGGCATGCCCTCATGGCGGCCGTTGGCGGAACTGGAGCAGGCTTCCACCCCCGTCGAGGTGGCTCCGGCCCTGGATATCGACGCAGCCCCTGCGGTTGAGGGCATCGCGCCGGATGTCGGCGATCCGTCCGATCCCTATCGTGCGCCGGCCGCCGCACCGGACAGGGCTGCGGCTGCCGGGCTGGAGGGCGAGATGGCCTTGTACGCCAGCGTGGTCGGCGGCAACTTCCCGATCTATCGCCAGCGCTGGCGGCTGGATCAGGGCGTTGCCACGGGCAGTGGCACCTGGCATTGGCCGGCCTTCCTGCTCGGGCTGATCTGGATGATGTACCGCAGGATGTACCGCCTGGCGGCGATGTGGGCTGGCCTGCTGCTGCTGATCAGCGTGGTGGAGACCTGGCTGGATGTGCCGGATGGCCTGTCGCTGGTCATCACCTTCGCGCTGAGCATCACCACCGGCATCTTTGGCAACAGCTGGTACCTGGCACACTGCCAGCGCCTGATCGCCCAGGCCCGTGCCGTCACCGGCGACGATGATGCACGGCTGCGCAGCGAGCTGACCGCGCGTGGCGGCACCAGCGTGGTCGCCACACTGATCGCCATCGTCATCGCGGTGGCGCTGAGCATCGTCGGCGCAGCATTGGCCGGGTAGGGTGGGTCAGCGGTCCTGACGGGGCCGCAGCACCAGCAGGCACAGCGCACCGGCCACCAGGCCCCAGAACGCCGAGCCGATGCCGGCCAGTGAGACGCCCGAGGCGGTGACCAGGAAGGTGACCAGTGCCGCCTCGCGGTCCCGCTCTACCGCCAGCGCACTGGCCAGGCTGTTGGCGATGGTGCCGAACAGCGCGATACCGGCCACGCAGGCCACCAGCTCCTTGGGGAAGGCAGCGAACAGTGCGGCTACGGTGGCACCGAACAGCCCGATGACGATGTAGAAGGCACCTGCCGCCATGGCGGCGGTATAGCGTCGTGCCGGGTCCTCATGGGCATCACGGCCCATGCAGATCGCGGCGGTGATTGCCGCCAGGTTCAGCGCGTACGCACCGAACGGCGCCAGTAGTGTATTGACCACACCGATCCAGCCGATCAGCGGCGACACCGGGGCGTCGTAGCCGGATGCCCGCATCACCGCCACGCCCGGAATGTTCTGCGAGGCCATGGTGACCACGAACAGGGGCAGGGCGATGCCGGCCACCGCGGTCCAGGACAGGGATGGGGTCACCCATTGCGGTACCGCCAGTTGCAGCTGCACCTGCTGTGCGTGCAGCAGGCCACGGCTGGCCGCAATCGCGATGCCGACCAGCAGGGTGGCGATGACCGCATAGCGCGGGAACAGGCGGCGTCCGGCCAGCCACGTGGCGAACATGGCCAGCGCCAGTACCAGCTGGGTGTTCATGGCCACGAACACGTCCAGACCGAAGCGCAGCAGCACCCCGGCCAGCATGCCGGCGGCCAGCGCCATCGGTACCCGTTGCATCAACCGGGCGAAGATGCCGGAGAAGCCAGCCAGCATGCCCAGAACCGCAGCGAGCAGGAATGCGCCGGTGGCCTCGGAAAGAGATGCGCCGCCGGCACCGACCACCAGCATCGCCGCGCCCGGTGTCGACCATGCGGTCACCACCGGTACCCGATAGCGTAGTGACAGCCCGATGCAGGTGACACCCATGCCCAGTCCCAGTGCCCACATCCATGAGGCGATCTGCGCCTGGTTGGCACCGACAGCTTGTGCAGCCTGGAACACGATGACGGCCGAACTGGCGAAGCCGACCAGCACAGTAATGAAGCCGGCAACGAGGGCCGGTACTGAAAGGTCGCGCCACCACGCTTGCCGCACCTGCATGTTCATTGCCGTCTCTCCACTGTGCATCCGTGCATTGATAGCCCTTGTGGCGTTGACCGCGCAACGCGCGGTCAACGCCACAGTGATCTTCGAGCGTATGCCATGCGTGACGTTGCCTTGGTTCTGTCATCACCCTGCAAAAAAATGCTTGACGAAATCTGCAGGATCTCTAGAATTCGCTCCCTTGCTGCAGCGCACCGCTTCTTCGGAAACGGCACGCAAACAGCAACGCCACCACCGACGAACGAGATGATCGAACGAAGGTGTTGACGGACTCGAAAAGTCCGGCATAATAGGCGGCTCGCAACGACGAAAGGCCTTCGGGTCCAACGCCGAAGCAGCATCGGCAACAACGTCCACCCCGGTGAGACGGCCTTAAAAAAAGGTGTTGACGAAGCGGAAAAGCCGGCTATAATGGGCGGCTCGCTACGAAGGAAACTTCGCAGCACACGGGAACGGCGCTGAGGCCACTT
>NZ_LT906480.1:4940000-4942500 GCF_900186865.1 Stenotrophomonas maltophilia | reverse complement strand
GCGACGAGCGAACGCGGACTAGCCCTTAAGCTGGATTGGTTCTAGGAAAACGCTCTGGAAAGAGCGGCCATAGAAGGTGATAGCCCTGTATCTGAAAGGGCCATTCCAGTGAAGACGAGTAGGGCGGGGCACGTGAAACCCTGTCTGAAC
Source organism: Stenotrophomonas maltophilia (assembly GCF_900186865.1). Lineage (NCBI taxonomy): Bacteria > Pseudomonadati > Pseudomonadota > Gammaproteobacteria > Lysobacterales > Lysobacteraceae > Stenotrophomonas > Stenotrophomonas maltophilia. The sequence continues at coordinate 4,942,350 of NZ_LT906480.1, read as the reverse complement.
ATGGGGGGACCATCCTCCAAGGCTAAATACTACTGACCGACCGATAGTGAACCAGTACCGTGAGGGAAAGGCGAAAAGAACCCCGGAGAGGGGAGTGAAATAGAACCTGAAACCGTGTGCGTACAAGCAGTAGGAGCTCCGCAAGGAGTGACTGCGTACCTTTTGTATAATGGGTCAGCGACTTACTGTTCGTGGCAAGCTTAACCGTATAGGGGAGGCGAAGGGAAACCGAGTCTGATAAGGGCGCATAGTCGCGGGCAGTAGACCCGAAACCGGGTGATCTAGTCATGCCCAGGGTGAAGGTGCGGTAACACGCACTGGAGGCCCGAACCCACTCCCGTTGCAAAGGTAGGGGATGAGGTGTGATTAGGAGTGAAAAGCTAATCGAACCCGGAGATAGCTGGTTCTCCTCGAAAGCTATTTAGGTAGCGCCTCATATGTATCCTCTCGGGGGTAGAGCACTGTTATGGCTAGGGGGTCATCGCGACTTACCAAACCATTGCAAACTCCGAATACCGAGACGGACTGTATGGGAGACACACGGCGGGTGCTAACGTCCGTCGTGAAAAGGGAAACAACCCAGACCCACAGCTAAGGTCCCAAATTCACTGCTAAGTGGAAAACCATGTGGAAAGGCACAGACAGCCAGGAGGTTGGCTTAGAAGCAGCCACCCTTTAAAGAAAGCGTAATAGCTCACTGGTCGAGTCGGTCTGCGGGGAAGATTTAACGGGGCTAAGCAGTGAACCGAAGCTTGGGGTGCATACTTTGTATGCGCGGTAGAGGAGCGTTCCGTAAGCCGTTGAAGGTGGATTGAGAAGTCTGCTGGAGGTATCGGAAGTGCGAATGCTGACATGAGTAACGATAATGCGGGTGAAAAACCCGCACGCCGAAAGCCCAAGGTTTCCTTGCGCAACGTTAATCGGCGCAGGGTGAGTCGGCCCCTAAGGCGAGGACGAAAGTCGTAGTCGATGGGAAGCAGGTTAATATTCCTGCACCTCGCGTAAGTGCGATGGAGGGACGGAGAAGGTTAGGTGTACCAGGCGTTGGTTGTCCTGGGGAAAGGCGGTAGGTTTGGATCTTTGGCAAATCCGGGATCCTTTAAGACCGAGCACCGAGACGAGCCTTTATGGCGAAGTCACTGATACCACGCTTCCAGGAAAAGCTCCTAAGCTTCAGCTTACGCAGACCGTACCGTAAACCGACACAGGTGGGTAGGATGAGAATTCTCAGGCGCTTGAGAGAACTCGGGTGAAGGAACTAGGCAACATGGCACCGTAACTTCGGGAGAAGGTGCACCCTTTTTGGTGGCTCGTGCGAGCTATAGCTGAAGAGGGTCGCAGTAACCAGGCCGCTGCGACTGTTTATCAAAAACACAGCACTCTGCAAACACGAAAGTGGACGTATAGGGTGTGACGCCTGCCCGGTGCTGGAAGGTTAATTGATGGGGTCAGCCGCAAGGCGAAGCTCTTGATCGAAGCCCCAGTAAACGGCGGCCGTAACTATAACGGTCCTAAGGTAGCGAAATTCCTTGTCGGGTAAGTTCCGACCTGCACGAATGGCGTAACGACAGCGGCGCTGTCTCCACCCGAGACTCAGTGAAATTGAAATCGCTGTGAAGATGCAGCGTTCCTGTGGCAAGACGGAAAGACCCCGTGAACCTTTACTATAGCTTTACACTGAACGTTGAGTTCGTCTGTGTAGGATAGGTGGGAGGCTATGAAACCATGGCGCTAGCTGTGGTGGAGCCATCCTTGAAATACCACCCTGTCGTGCTTGACGTTCTAACCTGGGCCCATTATCTGGGTCGGGGACCGTGTATGGTGGGTAGTTTGACTGGGGCGGTCTCCTCCTAAAGAGTAACGGAGGAGCTCGAAGGTACGCTCAGCGCGGTCGGACATCGCGCACTGTGTGCAAAGGCATAAGCGTGCTTGACTGCAAGATCGACGGATCAAGCAGGTAGGAAACTAGGACTTAGTGATCCGGTGGTTCTGTATGGAAGGGCCATCGCTCAACGGATAAAAGGTACTCCGGGGATAACAGGCTGATACCGCCCAAGAGTTCATATCGACGGCGGTGTTTGGCACCTCGATGTCGGCTCATCACATCCTGGGGCTGTAGTCGGTCCCAAGGGTATGGCTGTTCGCCATTTAAAGTGGTACGCGAGCTGGGTTCAGAACGTCGTGAGACAGTTCGGTCCCTATCTGCCATGGGCGTTGGAGATTTGAGAGGGGCTGCTCCTAGTACGAGAGGACCGGAGTGGACGAACCTCTGGTGTTCCGGTTGTCACGCCAGTGGCATTGCCGGGTAGCTATGTTCGGAAGCGATAACCGCTGAAAGCATCTAAGCGGG
>NZ_LT906480.1:382500-385000 GCF_900186865.1 Stenotrophomonas maltophilia | reverse complement strand
GTTCTTGTGACGTAGCGTGCACTTGGATGCTCTTACGACGCTGTCGTAAAGCCAAGGCAACTTGAGGTTATATGGTCAAGCCGCACGGATCATTAGTATCAGTTAGCTCAATACATTGCTGTACTTACACACCTGACCTATCAACCACGTAGTCTACATGGTTCCTTCAGGGGGCTTGTGCCCCGGGAGATCTCATCTTGAGGCGCGCTTCCCGCTTAGATGCTTTCAGCGGTTATCGCTTCCGAACATAGCTACCCGGCAATGCCACTGGCGTGACAACCGGAACACCAGAGGTTCGTCCACTCCGGTCCTCTCGTACTAGGAGCAGCCCCTCTCAAATCTCCAACGCCCATGGCAGATAGGGACCGAACTGTCTCACGACGTTCTGAACCCAGCTCGCGTACCACTTTAAATGGCGAACAGCCATACCCTTGGGACCGACTACAGCCCCAGGATGTGATGAGCCGACATCGAGGTGCCAAACACCGCCGTCGATATGAACTCTTGGGCGGTATCAGCCTGTTATCCCCGGAGTACCTTTTATCCGTTGAGCGATGGCCCTTCCATACAGAACCACCGGATCACTAAGTCCTAGTTTCCTACCTGCTTGATCCGTCGATCTTGCAGTCAAGCACGCTTATGCCTTTGCACACAGTGCGCGATGTCCGACCGCGCTGAGCGTACCTTCGAGCTCCTCCGTTACTCTTTAGGAGGAGACCGCCCCAGTCAAACTACCCACCATACACGGTCCCCGACCCAGATAATGGGCCCAGGTTAGAACGTCAAGCACGACAGGGTGGTATTTCAAGGATGGCTCCACCACAGCTAGCGCCATGGTTTCATAGCCTCCCACCTATCCTACACAGACGAACTCAACGTTCAGTGTAAAGCTATAGTAAAGGTTCACGGGGTCTTTCCGTCTTGCCACGGGAACGCTGCATCTTCACAGCGATTTCAATTTCACTGAGTCTCGGGTGGAGACAGCGCCGCTGTCGTTACGCCATTCGTGCAGGTCGGAACTTACCCGACAAGGAATTTCGCTACCTTAGGACCGTTATAGTTACGGCCGCCGTTTACTGGGGCTTCGATCAAGAGCTTCGCCTTGCGGCTGACCCCATCAATTAACCTTCCAGCACCGGGCAGGCGTCACACCCTATACGTCCACTTTCGTGTTTGCAGAGTGCTGTGTTTTTGATAAACAGTCGCAGCGGCCTGGTTACTGCGACCCTCTTCAGCTATAGCTCGCACGAGCCACCAAAAAGGGTGCACCTTCTCCCGAAGTTACGGTGCCATGTTGCCTAGTTCCTTCACCCGAGTTCTCTCAAGCGCCTGAGAATTCTCATCCTACCCACCTGTGTCGGTTTACGGTACGGTCTGCGTAAGCTGAAGCTTAGGAGCTTTTCCTGGAAGCGTGGTATCAGTGACTTCGCCATAAAGGCTTGTCTCGGTGCTCGGTCTTAGAGGATCCCGGATTTGCCAAAGATCCAAACCTACCGCCTTTCCCCAGGACAACCAACGCCTGGTACACCTAACCTTCTCCGTCCCTCCATCGCACTTACGCGAGGTGCAGGAATATTAACCTGCTTCCCATCGACTACGACTTTCGTCCTCGCCTTAGGGGCCGACTCACCCTGCGCCGATTAACGTTGCGCAAGGAAACCTTGGGCTTTCGGCGTGCGGGTTTTTCACCCGCATTATCGTTACTCATGTCAGCATTCGCACTTCCGATACCTCCAGCAGACTTCTCAATCCACCTTCAACGGCTTACGGAACGCTCCTCTACCGCGCATAACAAAGTTATGCACCCCAAGCTTCGGTTCTGTGCTTAGCCCCGTTAAATCTTCCCCGCAGACCGACTCGACCAGTGAGCTATTACGCTTTCTTTAAAGGGTGGCTGCTTCTAAGCCAACCTCCTGGCTGTCTGTGCCTTTCCACATGGTTTTCCACTTAGCACAAAATTTGGGACCTTAGCTGTGGGTCTGGGTTGTTTCCCTTTTCACGACGGACGTTAGCACCCGCCGTGTGTCTCCCATACAGTCCGTCTCGGTATTCGGAGTTTGCAATGGTTTGGTAAGTCGCGATGACCCCCTAGCCATAACAGTGCTCTACCCCCGAGAGGATACATATGAGGCGCTACCTAAATAGCTTTCGAGGAGAACCAGCTATCTCCGGGTTCGATTAGCTTTTCACTCCTAATCACACCTCATCCCCTACCTTTGCAACGGGAGTGGGTTCGGGCCTCCAGTGCGTGTTACCGCACCTTCACCCTGGGCATGACTAGATCACCCGGTTTCGGGTCTACTGCCCGCGACTATGCGCCCTTATCAGACTCGGTTTCCCTTCGCCTCCCCTATACGGTTAAGCTTGCCACGAACAGTAAGTCGCTGACCCATTATACAAAAGGTACGCAGTCACTCCTTGCGGAGCTCCTACTGCTTGTACGCACACGGTTTCAGGTTCTATTTCACTCCCCTCTCCGGGGTTCTTTTCGCCTTTCCCT
>NZ_LT906480.1:300000-377500 GCF_900186865.1 Stenotrophomonas maltophilia | reverse complement strand
GCGAGACCTCCACGCGCACGGTGGTCACCAGTGGCGAGATCACCAGCTCGCTGTATGCCGCGGCCCGCCGCGCCGGGCTGTCGCCGTCGGCGATCGCGACGATGACCGACGACATCTTCAAGTACGACATCGACTTCTCGAAGGACCTGCAGCCGGGCGACCGCTTCAGCGTGGTGATGGATGAAACCTGGCGCGAAGGCGAGAAGGTGGACACCAGCAAGATTCTGGCGGCGACTTTCACCACCGGTGGCAAGACCTATTCCGGCTTCCGCTTCGACCGCAACGGCAAGTCCGAGTACTACGACATCAACGGCCGTTCGCTGAAGAAGAGCTTCATCCGCATGCCGATCCCGTTCGCGCGGCTGAGCTCGACCTTCGGTGCGCGCAAGCACCCCGTGCTGGGCAAGATGCGCATGCACAAGGGCGTGGACTACGCCGCGCGCACCGGCACCCCGATCATGGCCGCCGGCGACGCCCGCGTGCAGTTCGCCGGCGTGCAGCGCGGTTACGGCAACGTGGTGATCCTCGACCACGGCCGTGGCCACACCACCCTGTATGGGCACATGTCGCGCTTTGCGAACATCAAGACCGGCCAGCGGGTGGCCCAGGGCACGGTGATCGGTTATGTCGGCTCGACCGGCCTGGCCACCGGCCCGCACCTGCACTACGAATTCCGCGTCAACGGCGAGCACCGCAACCCGCTGACCGTGACCATGCCGCCGCCGGAGCCGCTGAAGGGCGCCGAGCTGGTCGCCTTCCGCGCGCAGACCGCGCCGGCGATGGCCCGCATCCAGGGCATGGAGAAGCTGATCTACGCCGATGCCAGCCCGGCACCGACCAGCCGCGACGAGGCCGCCCCCGAGGTGGCCAGCGCCAAGGACAAGAGCAGCACCGGCCGCAAGCGCGGCTGAGCCCCTGCGTTGACGAAGAAGGACGCGGCAGCACAAGCTTGCCGCGTCCTTTTTTTATGCCCGCCATGAACACGACTGCCGACACTGACGCCCCCCTGTACCTTGGCCTGATGTCGGGCACCAGTGCCGACGGCATCGATGCCACGCTGGTGCAGTTTCCTGCCGGCGGAGGCTGCCGCTTCGTGCACGGCCTGACCGCCCGCTGGGAGCCGGTGCTGCGTGCACGGCTGGTGGCGCTGGGCGAAGGTGGTCCATTGGATTCGCTGGAGGAGCTGGGCGAGCTGGACGCCCGGATCGCGATCAGCTTCGCCGGGGCCGCCAACCAGCTGCTGGCCGAGGCTGGCGTGGACCGCAGCCAGGTGCGCGCGATCGGCTCGCATGGGCAGACCGTGCGTCACCGGCCGCTGGCCGACCCCGCCTTCACCGTGCAGCTGGGCGACGGCAACCGCATCGCCGAGTTGACCGGGATCACCACGGTCTCCGACTTCCGCCGCCGCGACGTGGCGGCCGGGGGCCATGGTGCGCCACTGATGCCGGCCTTCCACCTGACCATGCTGGGCACGGCCGACGAAGACCGCGCCGTGCTCAATCTGGGCGGTATCGCCAACCTGACCCTGATTCCGCGCGAAGGTGCGGTACGTGGCTTCGATACCGGCCCGGCCAATGCGCTGATGGATGCCTGGTGCCAGCGCCACACCGGCCGGACCTTTGATGCCGACGGCGCGTACGCCGCCAGCGGCGCGGTGGACGAGGGCCTGCTGGCGGGCTGGCGCTCGGACCCGTGGTTCGCGCTGCCGCCGCCGAAGAGCACCGGCCGTGAGCAGTTCCACCTGGCCTGGGCCGAGGCGCACATGGCCGAAGGCCAGTACGCGGCGGCCGACGTGCAGGCGACCCTGCTGGAGCTGACCGTGGCAACGGTGGCCGACGCGCTGCTGGCGCAGCAGCCGCAGACCCGCCGCCTGCTGGTCTGTGGCGGCGGGGTACGCAACCGGCAGCTGATGAAGCGCCTCGCGGCCCGGCTGCCGGACGTGCAGGTGGAATCCAGCGCCGTGCACGGGCTGGACCCGGAGTACGTGGAAGCGATGGGCTTTGCATGGCTGGCGCAGCGGACGATGGACGGGCTGGCCGGCAACCTGCCAAGCGTGACCGGAGCTAAGGGCCCGCGGATCCTGGGTGCGATCCACCTGGCGTGAGGTGGCGCCATCCACGCGTGGCGTGGATCTACCGGGCAGCCGGACGTGGGCTCGTCTCTACAGCATTGCGGCGCGGCCGCTAATCGAAGCCCTGCCCTGCGGGCAAGGCCTGCAGGGCGGCAATGGCATCGGACAGGGCATCCACTTCCGGATCGCCGAAGCCGGAGCGGACTTCCAGTTCACTGCTGAACAGGCCCTGCTCCAGCAAGGCGGCACAGGTCTGTTCGTGGGTCCAGCCGCGGGCGACCGCGACGCGTTTGATACGTTCCAGCAGCAGCGGGTCCAGGTCCCGCAGCACAACGTCGGCCATGCTCACTTCCCCGTTCGCAAGGCACCGCCCCCTCGGCGCGTCGGGGCGATGATCCCGCAGACCGGGCGGGCAGGCAATCAGGTCGAGCCGGCGGCCTGGCGACGGCGCTGCTGCAGGATCAGCAGGGCGCAGAGGATCACTACCGGGATCGCCACCAGCGCGGTACCGACGAAGAACAGCGCGTAGCCTTCCAGCAGCGTCCGGCCCTGTGCGAGCGTCTGTACCGACCACCCCGAGAGCCCCTTGAGCGCCTTGCCGGGCATCGCGTAGAACGAGCTCAGCAGTGCGTACTGGGTTGCGGTGTATCCAATGCTGGTCAGGCTCGACATGTAGGCGATCAGCGCCGTACCGGCGAAGCCGCTGGCGAAGTTGTCGATTGCCATGGCCACGGCGAAATGGGTTGTGTCCGGGCCGGAATAGGCCAGCCAGGCAAACGCCAGGTTGGAGGCCGGCCCCAGCACGGCGCCTACCATCAGCGCCGCCAGCACCCCCCAGCGGACCGAGACCAGGCCCGCTGCAGCAATGCCGACGAAGGTCGCGACCAGGCCCACCGAGCCTCGCACAGCGCCAACGGTGTCCTCGTCCAGGCCGAGATCGACGTAGAACGGGTTGGCCATCGGCCCCATGACGAAGTCGGCCATGCGATAGACGCTGATGGCCACCAGGATCAGGATCGCGCCGCTGCGATGCTCGCGGACAAAGGCGATGAACGGCCCCGCCACGGCGTCGAACAATCCGCGCGGCGTCCATAGGGAGGTCGCCTGTGCCTGCACGGCAGCCACTTCCCGCGCGGGTTCACGGGCCATGACCACGGCCACGACGCCAAGCGCCATCAGCACGGCCATGATCTCGTAGGAAACCTGCCAACCAACACGGGCTGCGATGATCAGGATCAGCGCATCGGTGACCAGCAATGCAGTGCGGTAGCCCAGTGCCGAGGATGAGGTCAGCAGTCCAAGCTGCTCGCTGTTGTCAGCACTTTCAATGCGCCAGGCATCGATGACGATGTCCTGGGTGGCCGAAGCAAACGCCACGATCACGGCCATCACGCCGAACACGACGATGTGCTGCCAGGCGATACCCAGGAACTGGATCTGGCCCCCCTTGGGCTGGACCAGCGCCATGCCGACCAGGCCCACCACCACAACCAGCTGCGACAGCAGCATCCAGCCACGGCGGCGGCCAAAGCGGCCGAACAGAGGCACGTCGGTCTTGTCGACGATCGGTGCCCACAGGAACTTCATGGTGTAGGCCAGCCCGACCCATGACAGGAAGCCGATCGTACTCAGCTCGATGCCTTCCTTGCGCATCCAGAAGCCGAGCGTGTTGCCCACCAGATAGATCGGCAGGCCGGAACTGAAGCCGAGCAGCAGCATCGCCAGCACCTTGCGCTGGCTCAGGTTGGACAACACCTGCTGCCACGGTCGGCGCGGCTTGGCAGCCTCGGTCACAGGTCGTAGTCCACGGTGAACGGGGCGTGGTCGGAGAAGCGCTCGTCGCGGTAGATCGAGCAGCTTCGCAGGCGGTCACGCAGGCCCGGGGTGATGAACTGGTAGTCGATGCGCCAACCGACATTGTTGGCACGGGCGGCGCCGCGGTTGCTCCACCAGGTGTAGTCCTCTCCGGTGGGGTTGAGCAGGCGGTAGGCATCGGCCCAGCCGCGACCGGCGGCGACATCGGTGGCCTGGCCGTGGTCGGCGCAGAGGGCGTTGAGCCAGTCGCGTTCCTCCGGCAGGCAGCCGGAATTCTTCTGGTTGGACTTCCAGTTCTTGATGTCCAGCGCCGAACGCACGATGTTCCAGTCGCCGCACAGCACGTAGTCGCGGCCGCTGCGCGCCCACTCCTCCAGGATCGGCCGCAGCCATTCCATCACTTCGAACTTGAAGCCCTGGCGCAGGTCGCCCGAGCTGCCGGACGGGATATAGAAGGAGACCACGCTGAGGTTGCCGTAGCGTGCCTCGATGTAGCGGCCTTCGTCGTCGAACGGGGCCCAGCCCAGCGACGTGATGACCTGGTCCGGCTCGCGCTTGCTGTAGATCGCCACGCCGCTGTAGCCCTTCTTGGTAATGGCGTCGCGGTAGAAGCAGTGGTGGCCGTCCGGGCGGAACATCGGGTCGCTCAGCTGGTCTTCCTGGGCCTTGGTTTCCTGGATGCACAGGACATCGGCATCCTGGGCACGGAACCAGTCGAGGAAGCCCTTGGTCGCGGCGGAACGGATGCCATTGGCGTTGAAACTGATGATGCGCATGCGGAAGACCTACGGCGGGAAACCGGGCAAGCATACCGGTTGACTGCAGGGCTGCGCAGTCCGCCGGGTGGGCCCGCCAGCGCCTTCACACGGGGCCGGACGAGCGCGAAACGCCCAGCTGGATTAGGATTTGTGCTCCAAATGAAGATGAATCGAGTTTTGATGAGCGACCACCGCCACCGTTTCCTGCAGCTGGCCCTGACCGCCGACGCCCTTCGCTTCGGCCAGTTCACCCTCAAGTCCGGCCGGCTGAGCCCCTATTTCTTCAACGCCGGGCGCTTCGACTCCGGCTCGCTGCTGTCCCAGCTCGGCGCGTGCTATGCCGATGCCATTGATGCCAGCGGGATCAAGTACGACGTGGTGTTCGGCCCAGCCTACAAGGGCATCCCGCTGGCCACCGCGATGGCCTGCGAGCTGGCCCAGCGCGGCCGCGACCTGCCGCTGTCGTTCAACCGCAAGGAAGCCAAGGACCATGGCGAGGGTGGCCAGCTGATCGGCGCCGACATGCAGGGCAAGCGCGTGCTGATCGTCGACGACGTGATCACCGCCGGTACGGCGATCCGCGAAGCGCTGGGCATCATCCGCGCCGCCGGTGGCACCCCGGCCGGCATCGTGGTGGCACTGGACCGCCAGGAGATCGCTTCGGAGACCGACCGCCGTTCTGCCGCGCAGTCGGTGGCCGAAGAAGCCGGTATCCCGGTGATCGCCGTGGCATCGCTGGCCGATCTGCTTGATTTCGCCTCCGGCAACCCGGAACTTGTGGGTTACCGGCAGCCGCTGGAAGCCTACCGGGCCCAGTACGGCGTTCGTTCGATCCGCTGACCGACCCAGGGGAAAGGTCATGTCCCGAGTTCCTGCTGTCCTCTTCGCCGGCCTGCTGCTGGTCGTGCCGTTCACCGTACCGGCGCAGTCGCGCGACAGCGGCAAGGCGGAAAAGAAGCTGTACTGCTGGAACGAGGGCAAGGAGCGGATCTGCAGTGATTCGCTGCCGGCCGACGCGGTCAACCATGCCCGCGAGGAATTCAATGCGAGCACGGGCCTGCGCAATGCGCAGGTCCAGCGCGCGTTGACCGACGAGGAGCGTGCCGCTGCCAGCACCGCTGCGCAGCAGCAACAGCTGGACCTGATGGCCGAGCAGACCCGCCAGCGCACCGAGCAGGCCATGTTGTCCACCTACGGCAGCGAGGCCGACCTGCGCCGGGTGTTTGCCGAGCGCCAGGAAGTGCTGGACAACAACCTGAAGACAGCCGAGTACAACGTCACCAGCCTGCGTGAGTCGCTGGTGGCGCTGCTGTCGGCGGCGGGAGACCGCGAGCTGGCCGGCGCCAAGGTGGCCGACAAGCAGGCCGAGGCGATCCGCAAGCGGCATGCGCAGCTGCAGGCGCAGCAGCGCCTGCAGGCCGGGCTGGTGCAGCAGCAACAGGCGTTGAAGGCCGAGATCGACAGCACCCTGCAGCGCTATCGCGAGCTGAAGGGGCTGGTGCCGGCGGACGCTCCGGCGGGCTGACGGCGCTGCCTCCGCCGGGCATGGCCCGGCGCTACCCCGGGCCTGGTTACGGGTTAGCCCACGGAATTTATGCACTCTTTACGCGTCGGCCCGGTCCGGCGCGTAGTGCGTTTATGGGGGGCAGGACGACGATGGCGGCCTGAGGTGGAGGGGTTCCACCAGGACGCTATTGCAATGTCCCCCTGGCTGTCGTTGTTGTGTGGCGTGCTGGTGCTGGTTGCCGCCGCCTATCTCCTTTATGTCGTGCTGCGGCCCGAGTCGTTCTGAGCGGAGCCGGCCATGACTGAGATGCTTGTGATTATTGCCGCCAGCCTGCTGCTGGCGTGGCCGCTGGGCCTGTACCTGGCGCGCGTGATGCGCGGCACGCCGATGAAGGTCGACGTGCTGTTCCACTGGATCGAGAAGCCGCTGTACAGGGTGTTCGGGGTCGATCCGTCGCGCGCCATGTCCTGGCGCGGCTACGTGCTGGCCTTCGTGCTGAGCAACGTGGTGGTCGCGGTGCTGACCCAGGCGGTGTTCATGACCCAGGCCTGGTTGCCGTTGAACCCGGACCAGATCCCGAACATGCGCTGGGACACCGCGCTGCACACGATGATCTCGTTCCTGACCAACACCAACCAGCAGCACTATTCGGGCCAGGCGCAGCTGTCCTACTTCTCGCAGATGGCCGGCATCACCGGCCTGCAGGTGGTGACGCCGATGATGGGCCTGGCGCTGGCGGTGGCGACGCTGCGCGCGTTGTTCTCGCGCGCGCCGCAGGCTGCGGCGACCACCGGGGCCGGCGATGACCGCCAGGTGGCGGTGGGCAACTACTACGTGGACGTGGTGCGCCTGTGCGTGCGCTTCCTGCTGCCGCTGTGCCTGGTGTGGACGCTGGTGCTGACCAGCCAGGGCGTGCCGTCTACGATGGCCGGTGGCCCACAGGCCACGCCGATCGATGCCAGCGCTGGCATGGCCGAACAGAAACTGCCGTTGGGACCGGTGGCGGCGATGGTCGCGGCCAAGCAGCTGGGCGCCAACGGCGGCGGCTGGTATGGCCCGAACAGCAGCTTCCCGCTGGAGAACCCGACCCCGCTGTCGAACGCGCTGGAGATCGTCGGCATCCTGCTGGTGCCGATGGCGGTGATCTTCATGATCGGCGCGTTCACCGGCCGGCGCCGCTTCGGCGCCCTGGTGTTCAGCTGCATGCTGGGCATGTCGCTGCTGTCCACCGGCGCGATGATGTGGAGCGAAGGGCATAGCGCCAGCGCCGCCACCCCGCTGCTGATGGAAGGCAAGGAAGTGCGCTTCGGCGCCGATGGCACTGCGCTGTGGGCGGCGGTGACCACCCAGGTCTCCAACGGCTCGGTCAACGGCATGCACGATTCGCTGGCGCCGCTGAGTGGCGGCATCGCGATGGTCAACATGCTGGTCAGCGCGATCTGGGGCGGCATCGGCTGCGGCCTGCAGCAGTTCATCGTGTACCTCCTGCTGGGCGTGTTCCTGGCCGGGTTGATGACCGGGCGTACGCCGGAACTGTTCGGCCGCAAGCTGGAGACGCCACAGGTACGCCTGCTGGCCCTGCTGGTGCTGCTGCAGCCGATCACCCTGCTGGTGTTCACCGCGATCACCCTGGCCGTGCCCGGCCTGGCCGGCACCTCCAATCCCGGCTTCCATGGCATCAGCCAGGTGTTCTACGAGTACGTCTCGGCCTATGCCAACAACGGTTCGGGCTTCGAGGGGCTGGGTGACGCCACGCTGTGGTGGAACCTGAGCTGCTCGCTGGTACTGCTGCTGGGCCGCTTCCCGCTGCTGATCATCCCGCTGGTGGTGGCCGCACAGCTGGCTGCCAAGCGCCAGGCGCCGGAGTCTGCCGGCAGCCTGCAGATCGAAACGCCGACCTTCGCCCTGACCCTGGTCTCGGTGATCGTCATCCTGACCGTGCTGCAGTTCATGCCGGCGCTGGTACTCGGCCCGATCGCCGACCACCTGAGCCTGGGACTGCACTGAGGACACCGCAATGAGTACCCATGCAAGTTCAACCCGTAGTTCCCTCGCACCGCGCCCTGCCCTGCTGGATGGCGCAGGCCTGCGCCGCGCACTGGTCGAGGCAGTGCGCAAGCTGTCGCCGATGCATCTGGTGCGCAGCCCGGTGATGGCGGTGGTGATGGCCGGCACGATCGTGGCCGCGATCGTCACCCTGACCGGCAATGCGCCGCTGGGCTTTGGCCTGGTGGTGACCGCGATCCTGCTGGTGACCGTGCTGTTCGGCAATTTCGCCGAAGCCGTGGCCGAGGCGCGTGGCCGTGGCCAGGCCGCGTCGCTGCGCCGTGCCCGCCAGGATCTGGTGGCACGCCGCCTGGCCGCACCGCAGCCGGGTGCCGCGGAAACCCAGCTGCCAGCCGCCGAGCTGCGCCCGGGCGACCATGTGATCGTCAGTGCCGGTGAACTGGTACCGGCCGATGGCGAGATCGTGCAGGGCCTGGCCACCATCAACGAAGCAGCGGTGACCGGCGAATCGGCACCGGTGCTGCGCGAGGCCGGTACCGACCGTTCCGGTGTGATCGGCGGAACCAAGGTGCTGTCCGACCAGATCATCGTGCGGGTGACCGCCGAGCCGGGCCACAGCTTCCTGGACCGGATGATCGCGCTGGTGGAAGGCGCCAACCGGCAGAAGACGCCGAACGAGATCGCACTGACCCTGCTGCTGGCGGCGATGACGCTGACCTTCCTGGTGGTGGTGGCGACGCTGCCGGCCATTGGCGCGGCGGTAGGCGTGCAGGTTGACCCGCTGCTGCTGATCGCGCTTCTGGTCTGCCTGATCCCGACCACCATCGGCGGCCTGCTGCCGGCCATCGGCATCGCCGGCATGAACCGCGCGCTGGCCGCCAACGTGCTGGCCAAGTCGGGCAAGGCGGTGGAAGTCGCGGGAGACGTGGACGTGCTGCTGCTGGACAAGACCGGCACCATCACCTACGGCGACCGCCAGGCCAGCCACTTCCATCCGTTGGCCGGTATCGATGCCAGCCAGCTGCGTGAAGCGGCGCTGTTGTCCTCGCTGGCCGACCCGACCCCGGAAGGCAAGTCGATCGTGCGTCTGGCGCGCGAACAGGGCTGCGCCACCGCTGAACCGGACCACGCCGAGTACCTGGCGTTCAGTGCGCAGACCCGCATGTCCGGCGTGGATCTTGAACATGGGCGGCAGATCCGCAAGGGTGCGGCCGATGCGATCCGTGCCCACGTGCAGGCACTGGGTGGCAGTGTGCCGGCTGAACTGGCCGGGCGTGTCGAGCAGGTCGCACGCAACGGTGCCACCCCCCTGGTGGTGGCCGAGGGCCGCCACGTGCTGGGCGTGATCGAGCTGTCGGACGTGGTCAAGCACGGCATGCGCGAGAAGTTCGCGCAGTTGCGGGCGATGGGCATCCGCACGGTGATGATCACCGGCGACAATCCGCTGACCGCCGCCGCGATCGCTGCCGAAGCCGGTGTCGACGACTACATCGCCGAGGCGCGACCGGAAGACAAGCTGGCGCGCATCCGCCAGGAGCAGGCCGGTGGCCGCCTGGTGGCGATGGTCGGTGACGGTACCAACGACGCCCCGGCACTGGCCCAGGCCGACATCGGCCTGGCGATGAACTCCGGTACGCAGGCGGCGAAAGAGGCCGGCAACATGGTCGACCTCGATTCGGACCCGGCCAAGCTGCTGGCAGTGGTGGAAGTAGGCAAGCAGCAACTGATCACCCGCGGCGCGCTGACCACCTTCTCGCTGGCAAACGACGTCTCCAAGTACTTCGCGATCCTGCCGGCGCTGTTCGCCGCGGCCGTTCCGACCATGGCCGCCTTGAACGTGATGCAGCTGTCGAGCCCGCGCAACGCGGTGCTGGCGGCGCTGATCTTCAACGCCCTGGTGATTCCCGCCCTGATCCCGCTCGCCCTGCGTGGCGTGCGCTTCCGCCCGGCCACCGCAACGGCGCTGCTGCGCCGGAACATGCTGGTGTACGGCCTCGGCGGCGTGCTGCTGCCGTTCGCAGCGATCAAGGCGATCGACCTCCTTCTTGTCCTGGTATTCGGCGCATGAACCGTTCTGCTCCCACCTCCACTTCCCTGTCCCGCGAACCGAAGGCCGAGGCCCGCGTGGCCAGCCTGCAGGACGGCGCCAGCTGGCGCCCGGCGATCGGCCTGGGCCTGGCCACCCTGCTGCTGGCCGGTGCGGTCTACGCCGGCATCGCCACCGGTTTCGCCGGCCTGGCCTACCCGACCCAGGCCGAGGGCAGCCTGCTGCGCGATGGCAATGGCCAGGTGCGCGGCTCGGCGTGGCTGTCGCAGCCGTTCACCGGTGATGGCTACTTCCAGGCACGGCCATCGGCGGCCAACTACGACCCGATGGCGGCAGCCGGTTCCAACATGGCGCGCAGCAACCCGGCGCTGGCCGAGCGTGTTGCCGCCAGCACCCCGGCGGTGGCCGCACGCGAAGGCGTTGCCCCGGCGCAGGTTCCTGCGGACCTGGTCACGCAGTCCGCCGGCGGCCTGGATCCGCAGCTGTCGCCGGCTGCAGCGCAGTTGCAGGTAGCCCGCGTGGCGCGTGCCCGTGGCCTGCCGGTGGAACGCGTGCAGGCACTGGTGCAGGCGCACACCGAAGGTCGCCAGTGGGGCCTGTTCGGCCAGCCGCGGGTGAACGTGGTGACGCTGAACTTCGCGCTGGACCACGCGGCCAAGGCACCGTGATGCCGGCCTGCACCGGCTGCGCGCACAATGGCACCCATGACTGATGCGCGTACCCGCCAGGCCGATGCCCTGGTCGAAGGCCTGCAACGCGAAGCCGGCGGCAAGCTGACCGTGTTCCTCGGCGCGGCGCCGGGCGTGGGCAAGACCTACGCCATGCTGACCCGCGCGCAGGAACAGCTGCGCCGCGGCGTCGACCTGGTGGTCGGGTTGGTGGAAACCCATGGCCGTGCCGATACCCAGGCGCTGCTGGAGGGGCTGCCACAGCTGCCGCTGAAGGACGTGGCCTACCACGGCCATGCCCTGCAGGAGATGGACCTGGATGCCGTGCTCGCACGGCATCCGGCGTTGGTGCTGGTGGACGAACTGGCCCATCGCAATGCACCCGGCAGCCGCCACGAGCGGCGCTGGCAGGATGTGATGGAGCTGCTGGACGCCGGCATCGACGTCTGGACCACGGTCAACATCCAGCATCTGGAAAGCCTCAATGACGTGGTGATGCGCATCACCGGCGTACGCGTGAGCGAGACCGTGCCGGATGGCGTGCTCGACCGCCTGCACGACATCGTGCTGGTCGACCTGCCGCCGCGCGAGCTGATCGCGCGCCTGCAGCAGGGCAAGGTCTATGTGCCCGAACAGGCCGCGCAGGCGCTGCAGGCGTTCTTCTCGCCGGCCAACCTCACCGCACTGCGCGAGCTGGCCATGCAGGAGGCCGCCGACCGCGTCGACAGCAGCCTGCGTGAAGCGCGCGCCGCGCGCGGCGAGAGCAACCTGCCACTGCGTCGTGGCGTGCTGGTGGCCATTGATGGCGGCGGTCAGAGCGAATACCTGGTGCGGGTGGCGCGGCGCATCGCCGAACGCCGCGATGCGCCGTGGACGGTGGTGACCGTGCAGGGCCGACGCCAGGACGAGGCGACCCGGCGCGAGATCGATGCGGCCTTCGCATTGGCACGGCGCCTCGGCGGCGACGCCGAACTGCTGCACGGATCAAGCATCGCCGATGCCCTGCTCGACCATGCCGCGCACAACGGCGTGTCGACCCTGGTGCTCGGCCGGACCCGCGAACGTCCACTGGCGCGGATGTTCAACCGCACCCTGACCCAGCAGCTGATCCAGCGCGGCGCGCATTACGAGATCACCATCATCAGCACCCCGCAGGCACGTGCGCGCTCGCGCCGCGAGGGCCTGCTGCCGCCGATGCGCGGCATCAGCTACGAACCGGTGCAGGCGCTGATCGCCACCGCGCTGGCCTGTGCGGTGGCATGGCTGGCCGAACGCTGGGTCGGCATGGCCGACCTGTCGATGGTGTTCATCGTGGCGGTGGTGCTGGTGGCCGCACGCACGCGCGCCAGCGTGGCGGTGATGGCGGCGATCCTGTGCTTCCTCGCCTACAACTTCCTGTTCATCGCACCGCGCTTCACCTTCGCCATCGGCGCGCGCCAGGGCGTGATCACCGTGTTCCTGTTCCTGGCCGCCGCGCTGGTGGCCGGACGCTTGGCCTCGCGCCTGCGCATGCAGGTGATCGCGCTGCGTGCGGCGAATCGACATGCGCGTGCGCGCCAGCAGCTGGGACGGCAGCTGGCCAGCGCGGCCGGCAACGGCGAGGTGGCGCAGGCGGGTCGGCATGCACTGGAACAGGCCATGGACGTTCCAGCGTGGCTACGGATCGGCGCCGATACCGCAACCGGTGGCCGCAGCCAGCCGGGCGATACCGACTTGGCCGCCGCCGATTGGGCACTGCGCCACGGCCAGCCCAGCGGGCGCTTCACCGACACCCTGGCCGGTGCGCAGTGGTGGTTCCTGCCGCTGCTGGATGGCGAAGACCGCGCCATCGGCGTGGCGGGCCTTTACCTGCCCGGCGCACAGGCGCGCCTGCTGCCCGAGCAGCGGCAGCTGGCCGAGGCGATGGTCGACGACATCGCCCAGGCCGCGCTGCGCACGCGGCTGGTGGCCGAACTGGAGCAGGCCCACGTCAGCAACGAGACCGAGCGGCTGCGCTCGGCGCTGCTCTCTTCGGTGTCGCACGACCTGCGCTCGCCGCTGGCGGCGATGATCGGTTCGGCCGACAGCCTGGCCAGCTACGGTGCGGCGATGGATACGGCTGATCGCCGTGCCCTGCTGGACACCATCCTGGTCGAAGGCGAGCGGCTGGACCGCTACATCCAGAACCTGCTGGACATGACCCGGCTCGGCCACGAAGGGTTGAAGATCAACCGCGACTGGATCGGCGTGGACGAGCTGATCGGCTCGGCGGCGCGGCGCCTGCAGCGCTACCAGCCCAAGGTGCGGCTGGAGCTGGATATTCCGGCCACGCTCGCGCCGATCTGGGTACACCCGGCGCTGGTTGAACAGGCGGTGTTCAACGTGATGGAAAACGCGGCCAAGTTCTCGCCACCCGATGCCGCCGTGCAGGTGCAGGCGCGCGAACTGGACGGACAGCTGCGCATCGATGTGATCGATGCCGGCCCCGGCATTCCCGATGACGAGCGCGCGCGCATCTTCGACATGTTCTACAGCGTCGAGCGCGGCGACCGTGGCCGCCACGGCACCGGCCTGGGCCTGACCATCTGCCAGGGCATGGTCGGTGCGCATGGCGGCAGCGTGCAGGCGCTGCCCGGACGCGACGGTCGCGGTACCCTGATCCGCATCACCCTGCCCCTGCTCAAGCCAGCCTCCCACGATGAGCCCGACTCCGATTGACGCCAGCGCGCCGGCCCCGCGCGTGCTGGTGATCGATGATGAAACCCAGATCCGCCGGTTCCTGGACATCAGCCTGCGCGCGCAGGGCTACCAGGTGCGGCAGGCGGCCACCGGCCAGGAAGGCCTGCAGCTGGCGGCCAGCGAGGACATGGACCTGGTGATCCTGGACATCGGCCTGCCGGACATGGAAGGCCATGAGGTGCTGGAGCAACTGCGGCAGTGGAGCCAGGTGCCGGTGATCATGCTGACCGTGCGTGCGGGTGAAGCCGAAAAGGTGCGCGCACTGGATACCGGCGCCAATGACTACGTGACCAAGCCGTTCGGCACCCAGGAGCTGATGGCGCGGGTGCGGGCGCTGCTGCGCACGCGCAGCGTGCCCAGCGACGGCACGCCACCGATGTTCGACGATGGCCATCTGCATGTGGATCTCGTACGCCGCGAAGTGGCGCTGGATGGCGAGCCGGTGGCGCTGACCCGCAAGGAGTACGCGCTGCTGTCGCTGCTGCTGCGCAATGCCGGGCGGGTGGTGACCCAGCCGCAGATCCTCCAGGAAATCTGGGGCCCGACCCACCAGCACGACACCCACTACCTGCGCATCCTGGTCGGCAAGCTACGGCACAAGCTGGGCGATTCAGCGCTGGATTCGCGCTACCTGTTCACCGAGCCGGGCGTGGGCTTGCGTTTCAAGGGGTAGTGCCGGCCGCTGGCCGGCAACTGCAGGGTGTGTGAGGTTCATGGGCTTGCCGGCCAGCGGCCGGCACTACCCATTCTGCTGCAGCTTCCAAAGGGGTCAGAACCCCAGCGGAGTGTCGCCCAGCACCGGCTGCAGCTGGCTGCGGAACAACGCCTGGATGCGTTCCAGTGCCGCCTCGTCGTTGCCCTCGAAGCGCAGCACCAGCACCGGCGTAGTATTGGAAGCACGCACCAGGCCCCAGCCATCGGGGAAGTCCACGCGCAGGCCGTCGATGGTCGACAGGCGGCCGCCCACATACGGGTTGTCCGGCGACTGTGCCGCCGCCACCAGCATCGCCACCAGCGCATGCGGCGTGCCTTCGGCCACCGGCACCTTCAGTTCCGGCGTGGCCACCATCTCCGGCAGCTCGGCCAGCACCTCGTCCGGGGTTTCCTCGCGCTGCGCCAGGATCTCCAGCAGTCGCGCGGCGGCATACAGGCCATCGTCGAAACCGAACCAGCGCTCCTTGAAGAAGAAGTGGCCGCTCATCTCGCCGGCCAGCTCGGCATCGGTCTCGCGCATCTTCGCCTTCATCAGCGAGTGCCCGGTCTTCCACATCAACGGGCTGCCACCATTGCGCAGCACGTGATCGGACAGCTTGCCGGTGCACTTCACGTCGTAGATCACCATCGCGCCGGGGTTGCGCATCAGCACGTCGGCGGCGAACAGCATCAGCAGGCGGTCGGCATAGATGATCCTGCCTTCGCCGGTGACCACGCCCAACCGGTCTCCGTCGCCATCGAAGGCGACGCCGAGGTCGGCGCCGAAGCGCTTGACCGTCTGCACCAGGTCTTCCAGGTTGGCCGGCTCGCTCGGGTCGGGATGATGGTTGGGGAAGGTACCGTCGACATCGCAGTACAGCGGGATGACTTCGGCGCCGATGGCTTCCAGCAGCTGTGGTGCAAGCGCACCGGCGACGCCGTTGCCGGCATCGGCCACGACCTTCAACGGGCGGTCCAGCTGCACGTCGTCGGCGATGCGCTGGATGTAGTCGGCACTGACATCGCGCTGCTGGTAATCGCCCGGCTCGGCCGCCTGCGCCAGGCGCCCCTCGACGATGCGCTGGTAGAGATCGGTGATGGCATCGCCTGACAGCGTCTCGCCGCCGATGACCACCTTGAAGCCGTTGTACTCGGGCGGGTTATGACTGCCGGTGACCGCCACGCAGGTGCCGGTGCGCAGGTGGAAGGCGGCGTAATAGACGACCGGGGTCGGTGCCAGGCCAATGTCGATCACCGCGCAACCGGTGCGACGCAAGCCTTCGGCCAATCCCGCAGCCAGTTCCGGGCCGGACAGGCGGCCATCACGGCCGATCACCACCTCGCGCAGACCCTGTTCCAGCGCCACGGTACCGATGGCCTGGCCGATCAGCGCGGCGGTCTTCGGCGTCAGTTCGCTGCCGACCACGCCACGGATGTCGTAGGCGCGGAAGATGCCGGCGGCCAGTTCCCCAGCAGGGACCGGTGGTGGCGGCGGCGCAGTGTCCGCGGCGCTGGCGGCGGCCACCGGTGGCGGCGCCATCTGCAGGCTCTCGCTCAGGGTCGGGCCATGATCCGCTTCCGCCACGGCCGCACGGCGCGGCAAAGGCAGCGACTTCGGCAGCCGGCCGCGACCCACCACCAGCAGCACGGCGATGAACGCCAGCAGCAGCGCGACGATGGCACTGGCCAGCGAACCCAGGCCCAGCGGACCCGCTTCGACATTCGGTACGGCGGCCACCAGCCGCAACGGCGTGCCCGGAACCGGGCGCGCCAGCGCTTCGGCGCTCTCGGCCAGGCCAGCGTCGCCCTGGGCAACGAGGTCATGCGTGCCTTGGCGCAGGCCCAGGAAACCGGTGGACGGGGCGCTCACCTGGTCCAGCGGCGAGGTCAGCCGCAGCAATGGCTGGCGCACGTAGAGCACTGCCGGGCCAAGGCTGCCCAGCTGCACCGGAGCCGCCAGACCCAGGCGATTGCCACCTGCATCGCGGACCACGCGCAGGCCAGGCTTGCCCTCGGCCAGCGCTTGTTCCAGCAGGGCCAGGCGTGCGTAGCCGAAGGTGGCCGGGTCGGCATAGGCCGTGGCCAGATCGGCGGTCAGCACGTCAGCCTGCTCCACGCCGGTCCAGCTCTCGCGCACGGCCAGCGCCGCTGCCGCGGCGTCGCCGGCCTGCAGTGCCTGCTGCACGCGTTCGTTCTTCAACTGCTGCTGCAGCTGCTTCAGCTGGCCGGCTGCGGCCTCCTGCAAGCCCTGCACGGCCTGGTCACGCGCTTCTTCCAGCGCCTGGCCGTTGGCCTCCTGCCGCCATTGCTGCACCGCGCTCCATCCGAACCAGCCGGCCAGCAGGACCAGCAGCACCCCCAGTAGTGGCGCACTGCGTCCCAACGACCGTTCCCGCTGCCCTTCCCCGATGCCGCTCATCGATGTCCCCCGTCAACGCACCCCGGTATGGCCGAATCCACCCGTTCCCCGCACGCTGTCGGTGAAAGTATCCACCACCTGCAGGCTGACGCGGGCAATCGGCACGACCACCAGCTGCGCGATGCGATCGCCCGGCTCGATGGTGAAGGCCTCGCGGCCACGGTTCCAGACGCTGATCAGCAACGGGCCCTGGTAATCGGCGTCGATCAGGCCGGTGCCGTTGCCGAGCACGATGCCGTGGCGATGGCCCAGCCCGGAACGCGGCAGGATCACCGCGCACAGGTGCGGATCAGCGATATGGATGGCCAGGCCGCTGGGCACCAGCGCGGTGTCGCCCGGCTGCAGGGTCAGCGCGGTATCCAGCGCCGCGCGCAGGTCCATGCCGGCGCTGGCTTCGGTGGCGTAGGCGGGCAGCGGCCAGCTGTCGCCGAAACGCGGATCAAGCAGCTTGACCTGCAGCGGTTGGGAAGTGGAAGCCTGGGTCATGCCTGGAGTCTCCGCGCGATCAGCGCCAGCAGTTGTTCGGCCAGCTCGCGCTTGGAGGTGGCCGGGAATATCTGTTCACCGTCCTGCCAGAAGGCCGTGGCGGCATTGTTGTCGCTCTCGAAACCGCCGCCACTGATGCCGACCTGGTTGGCGATCACCAGGTCCAGGCGCTTGTCGACCAGCTTGCCACGCGCATATTTCTCCACGTCGTGGGTCTCGGCGGCGAAGCCGACCACCAGCTTCAGCGACTGCGTCTGTGCAGCGACTTCGGCGAGGATGTCCGGCGTGCGCACCAGCTCGATCACCAGCGACTGGCTGTCGGCGGTCTTCTTCAGCTTCTGCGGCGCGACCTGGCGTGGCGTGTAGTCGGACACTGCGGCAGCACCGATATAGATGTCGGCCGGCAACGACTTCAGCACGGCATCGCGCATCTGCGCGGCCGAGCGCACGTCCACGCGCTGCACGCCGGCTGGCGTCGGCAGCTGTACCGGACCGCTGACCAGCACCACCTGGGCGCCCATCGTCGCGGCGGCCGCGGCCAGGGCAAAGCCCATCTTGCCGCTGCTGCGGTTGCCGACGTAACGCACCGGATCGATGTCTTCATAGGTCGGGCCGGCGCTGATCAGCAGGCGAAGGCCCTGCAGCGCGCGGGTTTCCGGTGCGACAACCGCCGCTGCAGCACTGCCATTGGCAGCCAGCGCGGCAACGATGTCGCCCGGTTCGGCCAGACGGCCGGGACCGGATTCGCCTTCGGCCAGCGGACCGTCGACCGGGCCGATCACCTGCGCGCCGCGCTGGCGCAGCAGGGCGATGTTGGCCTGGGTGGCCGGATGCAGCCACATGCGGTGGTTCATCGCCGGGCAGATCGTCAGCGGCGCGGTACTGGCCAGGCACACGGTGCTGACCAGATCATCGGCGTGGCCCTGGGCCAGCCGGGCCAGCAGATCGGCGGTACCCGGGGCGACCACGATGCGGTCGGCCCAGCGGGCCAGCTCGATGTGGCCCATGGCCTGTTCGGCGGCGCTGTCCCACAGCGTGGTGCGGGTGGGCTGCCCGGACAGGGCCTGGAAACTGAGCGGAGTGACGAACTGCTGTGCTCCGGCGGTCATCGCCACCTGCACCTGGGCACCGGCGTCGCGCAGGCGCCGCACCAGTTCCAGGGCCTTGTAGGCCGCGATCCCGCCTCCGACGCACAACAGCAGTTTCTGACCTTCCAGCGCGCGGGCCGGCGCGGGGGAAGCGTTGGGGGAGTCAGCCACCTGGAATTCCTGTGCAAACGAGGGCGCTAGCTTACCCGATGGTCGGTAATGTCCCGGTGCAGGGCGCACATAGCGGGCGGCTATCAGCAGATGGAGTCCGTCTCCGTTGACCCGGGATTCACCCGGTATCAGTTTCGGACCTTTCCTATACCTCTACGGGTCTGCGCTTTTGCAGAATCAGACATTGGCTGCCGCCCGCCGTGGCCTGTCCGACCTTCGAGGAGCCGCGTGCATCCGCGCATCATCATCGCCGACGACCATCCCGTGGTCCTGCATGGCATCCGTATCGTGCTGCAGACCTACCTGATGGACATCGTCGGCAGTGCGCGCGACGGCGCCCAGCTGCTGGAGCTGGTGGATCACCACGACTGCGATGCGGTGCTGACCGACCTGTCGATGCCGGGTGCCGGTCCGGACGGTCCGGAGCTGATCGACGCGCTGCGCATGCGCCGCCCTGGCCTGCCGGTGGTGGTGCTGACCGGCGCCCGCCATCCCGGCCTGCTGGACAGCCTGCTGCGGGAGGGTATCAGTGGCCTGGTCGACAAGTGCGCCGATTTCGCCGAACTGCCCCACGCGCTGAACGCCGCGCTGGCCGGGCAGGTATTCGTCTCCCAGCAGCTGCGCCACCACCTGCAGGCGCGCGACCTGCTGTTTCCGCGTCAGTCGGCGCCGTTGTCGGCACGCGAACAGGAAGTGCTGGAGCTGCTGGCAGCCGGCCTCAGCGTGAACGAAGTCGCCGAGCGCTGCGGGCGCAGCCCGAAGACCATCAGCCGGCAGAAGGCCGAAGCCAAGCGCAAGCTGGGCCTGCAGAACAACCAGGAACTGTTCGACTACCTGCAGACCCGGCGCGGTTAGGGCATTGGGACTCAGCCAGCTGGAGCGGCGCAACCAGGGGCAGAAAGGACAATGTCTGCCAAGGGCACCTCCGACGATACCCGCCAGGGAACCTGCTCCTCGCCTCCCTTGCGGTGCCCAAGGCCAACCAACACGCGTCCGTCCGGGCTGACCAGAGAGCCCTCCCAACGGGTATCTTCAGGGAGCTCCACAGGAAGTGCCTGCAGCCAGTCTTGCAGACGACACACGCCATTGCTGCGCGTCCAAATCAGTGCCTGATTCGAAAACGGCTCGCTTCCCAGCAGGATTCCGCCCTGCAGATCCATCCACACGATCGACATTGGCTCGTAGCGATCGATCCCTGCCGCCTGGAGCGACTGCGCCGAGGCGATCTGACCAATCTGGAGCGTGTCATCCGGCATGGGGACAAGCGAGGCAGGGTCGATTTCATCGTTTCGCCACCGGATCCGCATGGGCATCGCGGGATCGCCTGGTTCAGGCCCGTCGACAAAGAAAATGCCATGGATGACAGCCGGATCCGGGTCGAAATGGGTAGGACGTGTACCGTCGGCTCCTTCAGGCGCCGGAAGAATGCGATAGCCCCCTGCCTCGCTCCACAGGTAGGGCTGCTCGCTATCCGGTGAGTGGTAAAGGTACTGCGCTCCCCCGACGACTGTCCCATCAGCGTTCATCGCCAGGCCTTGGTGGGATTCACTGACCGGGGTAACCGCAACCCGTTCGCCCCCACGCAACCAGCGGAGAACCTGCATCGCGGTCGAGATTCGGGTCTCCACCAGGATGATCTGACCATCCCTGCTGATTGCCCGAGCCGAACTGTCCTCTGCCTCGTTCCGCGGTGACAGCCAACGGACGCCATCCTGACGGGACCATCGGAATGCCTGCGAGAAGCAGCATCCGCGACGCCCAGTCCCCGCCAGTACAGCGCCATCGAAGCTTGCCGCCACGACGGCAACTCCGCTGTTGGCCAACGAGGGCAGTTCCTCGTAGGTCGCCGCAGCGTCCCCAGCCCCCGCCGGACCAGGCAGCATCGAGGTTGAAAGAATCAGGATCAGGGAAAGTCGCTTCATCGGGTCTCCCAAGCACACCGTTGAAGTCTAGAGAAGGCGATCAGTGGATCCATTGAAGTTTGTTGCAAATCTGCCTGGTAGGCATCGACTGACCCCTCTCATCCCGGTTTCCTGATTTCGGTGGTGGGGCCAAACGTCCAAGATTGGGGCCATGCCCATCCACGACTGGCCCGAACAGGAACGCCCCCGCGAGAAGCTGATCGCGCGCGGGCCCACGGCACTTTCCGACGCCGAACTGCTGGCCCTGTTTCTCGGCTCCGGGTTCGGTGGCCGCGATGCCGTGCAGACCGCGCGCGACCTGCTGCAGGCGCACGGCCCATTGCGGGTACTGCTCGACCGCCCCGCCGCCGAGCTCGCCCGCCTGCCCGGGCTCGGCCCGGCACGCAGTTGCACGCTTGCTGCCGGGCTGGAACTGGCCCATCGCTACCTGGCGGCCGAGCTGGAGCACGGCGAGGCGGTTGGCAACAATCCGGCGGCGGTCGGCCGCTACCTGCAGCACCGGCTGCGTGGCCAGGCCCGCGAGGTCTTCATGGCCCTGTTCCTGGACAACCGCCACCGCCTGATCGCCTGTGAAGAGCTGTTCCACGGCACCATCAACGCCGCACCGGTCTACCCCCGCGAAGTGGTGCGGCGCGCCCTGCTGCACAACGCGGCGGCGGTGATCCTCAGCCACAACCACCCTTCCGGCGATCCGGAACCCTCCAGCGCCGATACCCGCATCACCGACGAACTGCAGCAGGCGCTGGCGATGGTGGACGTGCGCCTGCTGGACCACTTCGTGGTCGGCGAGGGTCGTCCCGTTTCATTTGCTGAACGGGGCCTGCTATCCCCGCCCCAGCCGCGGCTGTTCGGCTGAGCGCGGCCCTTCAGGCGCCATCGGCCGCCCCCACAGGCATGTTCTGGTCAGCGTGGGCGCGGGTATCTGCGCTAAAATGGGCGATTCCGCCGCTCATTCTCACAGCAGGCCTCGTGAAAAATCTCCTCCGCG
The DNA here is from genome assembly GCF_900186865.1 of Stenotrophomonas maltophilia. NCBI lineage: Bacteria > Pseudomonadati > Pseudomonadota > Gammaproteobacteria > Lysobacterales > Lysobacteraceae > Stenotrophomonas > Stenotrophomonas maltophilia. The sequence goes on along the minus strand of NZ_LT906480.1, from coordinate 356,142 downwards.
CCCTGATCAGCCAAGGCATCGAAGCCTTGCGCGCCAATGGCACCCTGCCCGCCGACTCCCTGCCGCCGGACTTCGTGGTCGAGCGCCCGAAGACCCGCGACCACGGTGACTTCGCCACCAACGCCGCGATGCTGCTGGCCAAGGCCGCGCGCAGCAATCCGCGCGCACTGGCGCAGGCGCTGGTCGAGGCGCTGCCGCGCAGCGAGGACGTCAGCAAGGTCGAGATCGCCGGCCCCGGCTTCATCAACTTCCACCTGGCCCCGGCTGCGTACCAGCGCGAAGCCGCGTCGGTCATCAAGGAAGCCCACGACTACGGTCGCAACCTGTCCGGCAATGGCCGCACGGTGGGCGTGGAGTACGTGTCGGCCAACCCGACCGGCCCGCTGCATGTCGGCCATGGCCGCGCGGCGGCGATCGGCGACTGCGTGGCGCGCGTGCTCGATGCCAACGGCTGGAACGCCAAGCGTGAGTTCTACTACAACGACGCCGGCGTGCAGATCGAGAACCTGGCGCTGTCCACCCAGGCACGGATCAAGGGCATCGCGCCGGACCAGGACGGCTGGCCGGAAGGTGGCTACCGCGGCGAGTACATCGCCGACGTCGCACGCGCCTACATGGCCGGCGCCAGCGTCGACCTGGAAGGCAGCACCGTGGTCGGCGCCAAGGACCCGGACGACATGCAGGCGATCCGCCGCTTCGCCGTGGCCTACCTGCGCAACGAGCAGAACCTGGACCTGGCCGCGTTCGGCGTCGACTTCGACATCTATTTCCTGGAAAGCTCGCTGTACGCCGACGGCAAGGTAGCCGAAGCGGTGGCCAAGCTGCAGGCGTCGGGTCATACCTATGAAGAAGGTGGCGCGCTGTGGCTGCGCAGCACCGACTTCGGTGACGACAAGGACCGCGTGATGCGCAAGTCCGACGGCACCTTCACCTACTTCGTGCCCGACGTGGCCTACCACCTGTCCAAGTGGCAGCGCGGCTACGAGCGCGCGATCACCGAGCTTGGCGCCGACCACCACGGCTCGCTGGCCCGCGTGCGCGCCGGCCTGCAGGCGATGGAAGTGGGCATCCCGCAGGGCTGGCCGGAATACGTGCTGCACCAGATGGTCACCGTCATGCGTGGCGGCGAGGAAGTGAAGCTGTCCAAGCGTGCCGGCAGCTACTTCACCCTGCGCGACCTGATCGAGGAAGCCGGCCGCGATGCCACCCGCTGGTTCCTGATCGCGCGCAAGCCCGATTCGCAGCTGACCTTCGACATCGACCTGGCCCGCCAGCAGAGCAACGACAACCCGGTGTTCTACGTGCAGTACGCGCATGCCCGCGTCTGCAGCCTGCTGCGCCAGGCGCAGGAGAAGGGCCTGGTGTACGAGCAGGGCAACGGCCTGGCCAACCTCGGCCGCCTGGCCGACGACGCCTCGCTGCTGCTGATGAACGAGATCTCGCGCTATCCGGAAGTGGTGGAAGCGGCCGGCGTGGCGCTGGAACCGCATCTGGTGGCGCAGTACCTGCGTGAATTGGCGCACGCGTTCCACACGTGGTATCACGGAACGCCGGTGCTGGTGGAAGATGCCGCCGATCGCAACGCCAAACTGACCCTGGCCTGCGCGGCGCGCCAGGTACTGGCCAATGGCCTCGAACTCCTGGGCGTCAGCGCCCCGGAAAAAATGTAAGCATCAGGAGACGCAGTACACATGGCAGCACGACGCGGCAAAAGCCAGGCACGACGCAACAGCGGCAGCCAGGGCACCCCCGGATGGGTGTGGCTGGTGGCCGGTGTAGCGATCGCGGCCGTGGTGTTCCTGGCGGCGCCGAACCTGTTCAAGGGCGAGGGCGATGGCTTCCTGCGCGCCGGTCCGCAGCCGAACCCGAACGCGCAGCCGGCCCCGGTCGCCGATGCCGACAGCGATGTCGGTACCCAGCCGGCCGCGCAGCCGGCTGCGCCGAAGCCGGCCGAACCGGAAAAGCCGGCCGCCACCCAGTACGACTTCTACACCCTGCTGCCGGGCAAGGAAGTCGAGATGTCCGACGCCGAACTGGCCGCCAGCGCGCGTGCCGAAGACCAGCGCCGGGCCAAGGCGGAAGCGCAGCGCGCGCAGGCGGCACTGGAAGGCAAGCCGGTTCCGCCGGCGACCACGACCGCACCGGCACCGGCGGCCACCGCCAGCGTGTCCAGCACCGCGCAGGTGACCGCCACCAGCCGTCCGCTGCCGGCACCGCTGAGTGAACGTCCGGCTGCGGCAACGCCGCCGGCCAGCACGGCCTCGACCAGCACCGCCGCCGCCACGCCGGCAGCGCGCGCGGAAACCGCAACGGCAACGGCGGGTACCCCGGCCACTGCCGCACCCGCGGCCGCCGACAACGCCCGCTATATCCTGCAGGCAGGCGCCTTCGGCGCCTCCGGCGATGCCGAAGCAACCAAGGCCAAGCTGGCGATGATGGGACTTGCGGCACGCGTGGAGTCAGCACAGATCAACGGCAAGACCGTGTACCGCGTGCGCATGGGGCCGTATGGCAGTGCCGGTGAACTGTCCGAAGCCAAGCAGAAGCTGGATGGCACCGGCCTGCAGGCGATGGCGATCAAGGCCCAGTAAGCCTGCCGCTGTGAATGAAAAAGCCGGGCATTGCCCGGCTTTTTCTTGTTTCTGCAGAGTCGAGCCATGCTCGACTCTGCAATCGGCGGTCAGCCTTCGCGGGCGACCTGGAAACCGGCGAAGGACTGGCTGACCGGCATCAGTTCCAGGCGATTGATGTTCAGGTGCGGCGGCAGGCTGGCCACCCAGAAGATCTGTTCGGCGATGTCTTCGGCGGTCATCGGGTTGGCGCCGTTGTAGAGCTTGTCCGACGCCGCCTGGTCGCCGTGGGTACGCACCACGGTGAACTCGGTTTCAGCCATGCCTGGTTCGATCGTGGTCACGCGCACGCCGGTACCGTGCAGGTCCGAACGCAGGCCCAGCGAGAACTGGCTGACGAAAGCCTTGGTGCCACCGTAGGCGTTGCCACCCGGGTACGGGTAGACGCCGGCCACCGACGAAATATTGATGATCGCGCCCTTGCGCTCCACCAGCTGCGGCAGCAGGCGGTGGGTCAGGGTCACCAGCGCGGTGATGTTGGTGTCGATCATCGTGGTCCAGTCCGACAACTTGGCGCTCTGTGCCGGCGCGGTGCCCTGCGCCAGGCCGGCGTTGTTGACCAGCAGATCGATCTCGCCAAAGGCCGGCGGCAGTGCCAGCAGCGCCGCTTCCATCGCAACCGGATCGCGGATGTCGAAGGCGGCGGCATGCACCACGTCCTTGCCGTAGCGATCGACCAGCGGCTGCAGGCGTTCGCCGCGGCGGCCCGTGGCGATCACTTTCCAGCCGGCCTGGGCGAAGCGGTGGACGGCGGCGGCGCCGAAGCCGGACGTGGCGCCGGTAATCAGGACAGTGCGGGTCATCAGGCAACTCCAGGGGGAAAAACCGGACGCCCATTCTGGCACCGTCGGCCCGCCCTTGCGTTGTCGATGCCGCCTGACCACGCCCGAGGCGTGCACGGCTCAACGCACGCGAAACACCCTGGCCTTGGGCAGGTCTTCGTCGACCTGCAGGAACCAGCGCCCGGCAATTCCTGGAACAACGGCGATCTGCGGCGACTGCAGCACCTTGCGCAGCTTCATCTGCCCCTTCATCACCTGCCATTGCTGGCCGTTATCAAGGGTGAACAGCGTGCCGGGCTGCCAGCCTGCGACCTCTCCGACCACGCGTGCATTGACCGGTCCTTCTTCCAGGCCCAGATGCATTGCTGCCGGTGCCGGCACATTGGCAGGCAGCGGCGCAGCGGCGGGGGCCACCGCTGCCGTCGGCCCGGTGGCCGCGCGCTCTGCCTCGCGCAGTACCCGGTTCAGCGCCTGCAACTGCGCTTGACTGAGCCCGACCTCGGCCAGTTGGGATGCACTCAGGCGGCGCTCGACGGGTACGAAGCGGTCCTGGGCGAAGGCAGCGAAGCTGCTGGCGAGCAGCAGTGCGGAAAACAGATACCGGCGCATGCAAGGGTCTCAGCGAACGAGTGCCCACGATGCTGCAGTTCGATGACACTCCGGTGACACGCCAGGGGCCGCTACAATTGGACCATGATCAACAACGATGTCCTGCGCAGCGTGCGCTATTCCCTGGACCTGGGCGACCACCACGTGGTGACCCTGTGCCAGATGGCCGACCCGGCCTTCGCCGTGGATCCCGAACAGGTGAAGGCCTGGCTCCGCCGCGAGGACGAAGTCGGCTTCGAAGCGATGAGCGACAGCGCGCTGGCGCACTTCCTCGATGGCCTGATCGTGCACCTGCGCGGTCGCGACGAGAGCCAGCCGCAGCGCGCGGTGGAAACCCGCATCGACAACAACCTGGTGCTGAAGAAGCTGCGCGTGGCGTTCCAGCTGCGCGACGTCGATCTGATGGAGATCTTCGCCAGCGCCGGTTTCAACGTCTCCAAGTCGGAAGTCGGCGCGCTGTTCCGCCAGCCCGGGCACACCAATTACCGGCGTTGCCTGGACCAGATGCTGCGCAACTTCCTCAAGGGCCTGAGCCTGCGCCTGCGCGGCTGAGCACGGCCTCGACGAACGCCCGCGCCGCCGGTGTCGGCAGCCGCTGCCAGACCAGGTGCACGCGGCGGGTCGGGGTCGGCTGCAGCGGAATCCGCACTACGCCCTTGAAGCCTTCGGCGATCAGCGCCGGCACGATGCCAACCGCCAGACCATGGCGGACGAAGCGCTCCACCAGTTCCATCAGGTTGACCTCGAAACGCACCGTGTGCGGCAGGCCAGCGGCGACGAAAGCATCGTCGGTCTGCCGCCGCGCACCGGTGCCGCGCGGGAAGTCGACCAGCGCCTCGTCCTGCAATTCGGTCAATGGCAGCCGCTTGCGCCTAGCCAGCCGATGCGAGGGGGCCAGCACCGCCACCAGGTCTTCTTCCTGCAGCATCTGGTGGCAGACCCCGTCCAGGCCGGCCGAGGGCGCCAACCCCACCAGTGCAACATCCAGGTCACGCGACTGCACCTGCGCGATCAGGTCCTCGCTCTTGTCCACCCGCAACTGGAATTCCACCTGCGGGTGCGCCTGCTGGAACGCGGCCAGCATCGCCACCACATCGATATCGGTCAGCGAGGAGATCTGCCCGATCGCCAGCAGCCCGCGCACCTCGCCACTCACCGCAGCCACATCGGCGCGCAGGTGGCGCAGGCTGACCAGCACCTGGCGTGCGTGCACCAGCAGCGCCTCACCCGCTGCCGTCGCCCGCACCTGCCGCGGCAGGCGCTCGAACAGCGGCGTGCCCAGTTCCTGCTCCAGGTAGGCAATCTGGTGGCTCAACGCGGACTGCACCACATGGCAGCGTTCGGCGGCACGGGTGAAATTGCCCTCCTCGGCCAAGGCAACGGCAAACTCGAGCTGTTTGAGATTCATCCAATTATCTCGTTTCCAGATGGCATGGATGATGATGATTCATTTCCATCATGTCCGCAGCAGGTGGACACTGTGCCCCCCGCTTCCTGGAACACCGCGTGAGCCCGTCCCTCCCCCCCCTGCACCGCTGGCAGGTGCTGCTGATGTCCGTGGCTACCGGCGTGGCCGTGGCCAGCAACTACTATGCGCAGCCACTGCTGCACACCATCGCCGACGCCTTCGGTGTGCCGTTCGGCCAGGTCGGCATGGTCGTTACCGCCGCGCAGCTGAGCTATGCCGCCGGCTTGATCCTGCTGGTGCCGCTGGGAGACCTGTTCGAACGCCGCCGCCTGATCGTGGTGATGAGCCTGCTGTCGGCCGGCGGGCTGGTGATCAGCGCCTGTGCACCGTCGCTGACCTGGTTGCTGGTCGGCACCGCGATCACCGGCCTGTTCTCGGTGGTGGCACAGGTGCTGGTGCCGTTCGCCGCTACGCTGGCCGCGCCGGAACATCGCGGTCGCGTGGTCGGCACGCTGATGAGTGGCCTGCTGCTGGGCATCCTGCTGGCGCGCACCGTGGTCGGCCTGCTTTCCAGCCTGGGCGACTGGCGCCTGGTGTATGCGATCGCCGCTGCCACCCTGGTGCTGACCGCACTGGCATTGCAGCGCGGTCTGCCGCGATTCCACCACAGCGCCGGCTTGGGCTATTTCGCATTGCTGCGCTCGATCGGCGTGCTGTTCGTGCAGGAACCGGTGCTGCGCCAGCGTACGCTGCTGGGCGCCTGCAGCTTCGCCATGTTCGCGATCTTCTGGACCCCGCTCGCGTTCCTGCTGGCACAGCCGCCGTATGCCTACAGCGACGCCACCATCGGGCTGTTCGGGCTGGTCGGCGCGGCCGGCACGCTGGCGGCCGGCCTGGCTGGCCGCATGTCCGACCGTGGCCAGACCGGGCGCGCCACCGCCATTGCACTGCTGCTGTTGCTGCTGTCGTGGCTGCCATTGGGGCTGTCGGCACACTCGCTGCTGGCGCTGCTGGTGGGCGTGGTGGTGCTGGACCTGGCCGCACAGCTGTTGCACGTCAGCAACCAGAACCTGATCTACGCGCTGCAACCGGCGGCACGCAACCGCCTCAATGCCGGCTACATGACCGGCTATTTCATCGGCGGTTCGCTGGGTTCGCTGCTGTCTGCGCAGGTCTACCAGCGCTTCGGCTGGACCGGCGTCTGCGTGGCCGGCGCTGCCGTGGCTGCGCTGGCCCTGTTGCTGTGGCTGCCCGGCGCGCTGCGCGCGCGCCAGGCGTCGCTGGCCGACTAGAAGCTGCCCTGCAGCGCCAGCTCCCATCGCCCACCGGCGTTGCCGGGGAACAGGCGCTTGGCCGCACTGTCGGTGTCATGCACGGTGGCGCGCAGTTCCCATGCCGTGGCCAGCGAGGCGATGGCACTGAGCTGGCCATGCAGGTAATCCGGACCCTGCGCGGTGGCCAGCCAGTACTGGCCCACCGCCGCTTCCAGGCGGAGGCGTTCGTGCAACGGCACACGCACACCCAGCTGGGCATAGGTACCGCGATGGCCACCGGCCAACGCATCGTTGGAATGGGCGACCTGCAGCCAGGCGCGCTGCTTCCAGGTCACCGTGGTGTTGAGCTCGGTCCAGTCCAGCGCGCGGCCGGTGCCCGGGTACACGTAACGGGTCAGGTTGGCATCCAGGCTCCAGTCCGGTGCCAGTGCGCCGGACCAGCCCGCCACCAGGTCGAACTCGCTGCGCGCGCCATTGTCCGGCTTGAACGAAACGTTGGACCCCCACACGCTGGCGTACCAGCCCGCTGGGATCGAGACCTTCGCGCCGGCCTGCACCGCCGGGTCGCCGTCGCTCTGCGAGCTGCCGCGCCATACGTAGTCACTGGTCAACTCCGCACTGCCACTGACCTGCACCTGTGCCTGCGCGCTGCCGATCCCGAGCAGCCCTGCCAGGGCGGCCACCAGCGCCGCCATCATCCCCTTGCTGTTCACTGCACTGTGTTCCTCGTCGAAGGCGGTCACGCCGCCGGGAACGCAGTGTCGAGGCGAGGGCCGTAACGGATCGAGGGTGCTGCCGGGCCCGTGGCGCAAATTCGGCGTAAATCCCGTGGACTGCGGCCAATGCCAGCAGCGCGGTATCATGGCGCCCTGTTTCCAGGAACCAACCGCGTGGACGCCATCCTGACTCCGGTATCGATCGGCGAGCTGATCGACAAGATCACCATTCTCGAGATCAAGGCCGAGCGCATCGACGATGCCGCCAAGCTGGCCAACGTCCGCACCGAGCTGGACGGCCTGCTGCCGTTGCTGCAGCAGCTGCTGCACGCACAACCGGCACTGGCCGCGCTGAAGCAGCAGCTGAAGGTGATCAACGAGCGCATGTGGGACATCCAGGACCAGCTGCGCGACAAAGAAGCGGCCCAGGTGTTCGACGATGCCTTCATCCAGCTGGCACGCGGTGTCTATGGCACCAATGGCGAGCGCGTGCAGGTGAAGAACGAGATCAACCGCGTGGCCGGTTCGGCCCTGGTCGAAGAAAAGCAGTACCAGGGCGAGTAACCCCGCCTCAATCAGCGTCGATCAGATGGCGGAACCGGAACAGCTCGCCATCGTTGCGGATGCCCAGCTTGCGGTATGCCGCTCGTTTCTGCGTGCTGATGGTGCTGGCCGCACGCCCGCTGCGGCGTGCCATCTCGCCGGTGCTGCAGCCACGCAGCACCCACTGCAGGACAGCGCGCTCGCGCGTACTCAACCGTGGTGAACGCATGGACTGCTGGCGCTGCCGGCGGGACTGGTTCAACTGTGCACGCAGCTCCGGCGGCACGAAGCGCCCGCCGCGGGCGACCACGCTCACTGCGCGCAGCAGCATCTGCGGCGCGCAGGCCTTGGACAGGAATCCGCGCGCACCGGCCTGCAGGGCCAAGGACACGACACCCGCGTTGCAGTGTGCGGACAGCACCAGGATCGGCACTGCCGGCCAATGTCGTGACACGTGCCGCAGCAGTTCCAGGCCTTCCCCGCTGTCACCGATCGGCAAGGCGTCAACCAGCAGCAGATCGATCGCAGCTGCCTGCTGCTGCAGGCGCTGCAGCAGATCACCGCTGCGGCCATAGCTTCCATCGACCTGCAGGCCCGCCTGCCGGGCCAGCAGTTCCTGCACGCCATGCCGCAACAGTGGATGCGGATCCAGCAGCAACAAGCGGCAGGGAGAATCGCGGGGCGAGGGAAACGGGGGCATCGTTGCATTCCTGCAGGACAGGCCACTCACCCTAGGGCGCAGCCGACGCCTGCGGAATCCAATTCGTTGCAATGCCGCCCGTCCACCTCAACACGGTCAGGTAGCGTTTGCCCAGCCGGAAACGCAACAGGCCCGGCATGGGCCGGGCCTGTCGAGGCATCTTCAGCGCGCAGGCGCGCCGAGGAAGCAATTACCAGCTGAAGCGCGGGCCGACGGTGTATTCCTTGTCGCCGTGGCGGTTCATCTTCAACTCGCCGTTCAGGCCCCAGTTCTGGTTCAGCTTGACCTGACCACCCAGGCGACCGTACCACTGGCCGTCGATATCGACGCCGTGCTTCTTGGCGTAGTCTTCGTAGCCGACCATGCCGTAGACCTCGGCGTGGGCACCGAAGGCGGTGCGGATACCGGCTTCAGCGCTGTAGCCGTTGAAGTCCAGGCCGTGCTTGCGATCGAACTTCTGGTAGGCAACGCGGGCAACGAAGTCGGTCGACGGAGCGATTTCGACGTTGTAGCCGGCACCGACCTTCCACTGGTCAACCTTGATGTTGGTGTGGTCGACTTCCTGACGGCTGTATTCACCGAACGCGTGGAAGTTCGGCAGGAAGCCGTAGGAACCCTTGACGCCCCAGCCGTCAGCCTTGATGCCATCGACGTCGGTCTTGGCGTAGTCGGCTTCAGCGTAGTTGTACGACAGGTTCTCAGCAGCCGAAGCGGTGAACGGCAGGGCAGCGGCCAGGGCCAGAGCAATCAGCGAATTCTTCATGGGGGTACACCTTTACTTTCTTATGGTGTGCAGCAGCGCCAGGGCGCCATCGCATCGGGAATGTAAATTCTCCGTTATTCGCCACAACGCTCCCTGAAAACAGTGGTCTTCGCATTGCTGAATTTTTGGGCTTGATTCAGGCTCCGTCTGGCATACGCGCGCGGCGCGCGTGCATCTGTAATCCTTCGACGATTGCAACAGGAGGCTGCCTTGCTCGTTTCCGATCCGCTGCGGACGTGTGTCCGCGCCGCTGTCTTTGCTTGCATTGCCCTCTTGTCGCCACACACTGCACGTGCGCTGCAGGCGACCGACTACCAGCGCGCCGAACGCGTGCATGACAGTCATCTGCGCGGTGCGCTGCGCAATGCTTCGGTCCTGCCCCACTGGCTGGCCGATGGACGATTCTGGTATGAGCGCGAAGACACTCAGGGCCGGCGCCAGGCGGTACTGGTCGATCCGGTCCAGGCGACACGCCAGACCCTGTTCGAACCCACTGCGCTGGACGCTGCGGTTGCACCGCTCGGTGCCAGCGGGCCACGCCTGCGCCTGGCCAGCGTGCAGCAGGCGGACGATGGCCTGCGCCTGCGGTTCAGCGGAGAAGTGCCCGTCGATTGCCAATGGCCGCGCTGGCAATGCGCACCTTCGCCGGATGCGCGGCCGCCGGCCGATGCACTGCCTTCGCCCGTAGGCGATGCGTGGCTGCAGGTGCGCGACAACAACCTGTGGCTGCAGTCGCCTGGCACGGCGCCACGGGCACTGACCCACGGCGGAGAAGCCGGTAATGGCTATGGCGTGCTGCCGGACTTCGCCCTGCGCGGTATTCCACGCCGTCAGGGCCGGATGGCGGTGCGGCCGTTCGCGGTTGGCTGGTCTGCGGACGGGCGCTACGTGGCCGGCATCCGCTACGACGAACGCGCGCTGCAGGACTACCCCTATCTGGAAAGCAGCCCGACCCACAGCGCGCGGCCGCGCGTGCACACCGTGAAGCTGGGGGTGCTGGGCGATGCACAGCAGGTGCGCGACACCCTGTTTGTGGTGGATACCCGCAGCGGCAGGCAGCATGACATCGCGCTGCCCGAGGGCTGGAACACGCTCAGTGAGGCCGGCATCCTGGGTTGGGACGGCGATCGGTTGTATGCCGTGATCGCGCACTTCGGCACACCGCGCAGGCTGCGCCTGGTGGAGATCGATGCCAGCAGCGGTGCATTGCGCGCGGTTCTGGAAGAAGCCAGCGACACTCGCCTGCAGCTCAACGTGTATTCCTACAACCGGCCAGCGGTGGCCATCCTGCCCGGGCAGGACACCGCCGTGTGGTTCTCGCAGCGCGATGGCTGGGGTCACCTGTACCGGGTGCGCCTGTCCGACGGCAAAGTGCTGCGCCAGCTCACCCGCGGCCACTGGGCGGTGCGCGACCTGCTGGGTGTGGACGCTGTCGGTGGCTGGGCGTACTTCAGCGCCGGTGGCTTCGACGCGGGCGATCCTTACGTGCGCGGCCTGTACCGGGTATCGCTGCAGGGAGGGCCGGTCCAGCGCCTGGCCGCCGATGGCTACGACCACATGGCCGATGCCGGTACCGGCGCGCTGTTCGGCGGGCGCGCACCCCAGGCGCTGTCGCCCAATGGTGGCTATCTGGTGGATACCGTTTCCCGTCTCGACCAGCCACCACGCACCGTGCTGCGGGCCAGCGATGACGGTCGCGAGCTGCTGGTGCTGGAAGCGGCGGACAACCGGGCAGTGCTTGCTGCGGGGTGGCGCCCACCGCAGCGCGAACGTCTGCTGGCCGCCGACGGGCGCACGCCGATCTTCGCCACCGTCTACCTGCCCCGCGACTATCGCGATGACGGCAGCTTCCCGGTGATCGATGCGATGTACGGCGGCGCCTTCATCAGCAATGCCCCGGTGACCTACGCCGAGGCAGTGTCCGCGCTGAATCCGGTGTCACGGGCCAGCCTGGCCGAGCTTGGCTTCGTGGTGGTCAGCATCGATGCGCGCGGCACCGGCGGCCGCGACAAGGCCTTCCATGACAGCAGCTTCCTGCACGGCGCCGATGTGCAGCTGGATGACCATGTGGCCGCGCTGCGCCAGCTGGGCGAACGCTACCCGGGCATCGACCTGCAGCGGGTCGGCATCTACGGGCATTCGTTCGGCGGTTACAGCGCGGCGCGGGCATTGCTGCGCTACCCGGCGTTCTACAAGGTAGGCGTGGCCTCGGCCGGCAGTCACAATTTCCAGGGCATGTACGGCGGCGCCCTGCACGGCATGGACCGGCTGTTCGGTGGCGTGCTGCCAGCCACGGCCATGACCGATGGCGTGCCGGCGCCCTTTGCCGGGCTCGACAACGCAGCGCTGGCCGGCAACCTGCGCGGGCATCTGATGCTGGTCTATGGCGAGCTGGACGAAAACGCACCGCCGGCGCTGACCCTGCAGCTGGCCGCCGCCCTGAACAAGGCCCAGCGCAGCTACGACCTGCTGTACCTGGCCCGGCAGGACCACGAGCTGTTCCGCAACGACGCTACCTACACGCACCGCATGTGGGACTACTTCGTGCGCCACCTGGCCGGCCAGCAGCCACCGGATACGGTGCTGGCACCGCTGCCCGGTGGCCCGGGCTGAACGGGCGCCCAGAGGATGTCGATCCCCGACGCCCTGGTTCGTCGTGTACTTGAAGGCCGTGCATGCGGCACGGTCCATCCGGAGGCAGGCAATGAGCTACATCGATGGTTTCGTCCTGGCGGTGCCCACCGCCAACAAAGAGAAGTTCCTCGCCCATGCACGCACAGGGGATCCCGTTTTCATCGAGTACGGCGCGCTGCGCGTGGTCGAGTGCTGGGGTGACGACGTGCCGCACGGCAAGACCACCGACTTTTTCGGCGCGGTGAAAGCCACGCCGGACGAGACGGTGGTGTTTTCCTGGATCGAATGGCCGGACAAGCCGACCCGCGACGCCGGCATGAAGAAGATGATGGAAGACCCAAGGTTTGATCCGGCGACGAATCCGATGCCGTTCGACGGCGCGCGGATGATCTACGGTGGCTTCGTGCCGATCTACGAACTGACCCGCTGAACCGGGCGGACGTGCTCAGCGCGCGTCCGTTTCATCGCTGGCGGAGGCATGGCCGGCGCCCAGTGCGGCGCCGGCGCCGAGGCCCACACCGCCCATGCCGGCCCCCATTCCGCCACCGCCGCCTCCACCCGCACGACCGCCCTTGGCATCGCCGTCGTTGCGGCCCTTGCCACTGGCACCGCCCGGCCGGGTCGGCCCCTGCGGCGGTATCTGCAGGTCGGCCGGAATCGGCGCCAGGTCCAGCGCTTCGCGCACGAAGTCGCGCAGCGAGACCACCAGTTCGTGGGTATGCACCGGTCGCCCCTGTGCAAGATCGTTGGCAGCGCGCGCAGCCAACCGCACCTGTTCGTCGGTGCCCAGCAGCAGGATGTCCGACAGCGCCGCTTCAACGGCATCACGGATGCGGCGCGCGCGATCCGAGCGGGGTTCGGCGATGCCTTCGGCATCTTCGCGCTGGCGCAGGTCGCGGCGATGGCTGGGATCCACGCCCAGTTCGCCGGTGAACGAACCGCCCAGGGTCTTGTAGGCCGCCATCAGCGTGCGCAGCCGTTCGTTGATCTGCCGGTTCTCGCGCTCGCGGCGCTGTTGCAGGGTCTGCATCACCAGCAGGCGGATGCCCACGCCCAGCAGGGTGATCAGGACCAGGCCGGCCAAGGTGGACAGCACGCCCTGCCAGGAACTGAAGTCGATACCGCGCATGCCCGGGGCTCCAGCGGAAAGAACCTGCATCTTGGCCCGGACAGTGTCCCGGAAACGCGAAAGGCCCCACCACCCGGTGGGTGGCAGGGCCTTTGGTCACGGCGCGATTACTTGCGCTTGGCGGTCTTGCGCACGGCCTTCTTGGCCGGAGCCTTCTTGGCGGCGACCTTCTTCAGCGGGGCAGCCTTCTTGGCAACCGTCTTGCGGGTAGCGGCAACCTTCTTGCCAACTGCCTTCTTGGCAACGGCGGTCTTCTTGCCGACAACCTTCCTGGCAGCAGCGGTCTTCTTGCCGACGGCCTTCTTGGCGACGGCAGCCTTCTTGCCGACAACCTTCTTGGCGGCGGCGGTCTTCTTGGTGGCGACCTTCCTGGTGGCGGCAACCTTCTTGCCGACAACCTTCTTCGCAGCCACGGCCTTCTTGCCAGCAACCTTCTTGGCGGCGACGGTCTTCTTGGCCACAGCCTTCCTGGCGGTGGCGACCTTCTTGCCGACCACCTTCTTGGCGGCCGCGGTCTTCTTGGCAACGGTCTTCTTGGCGACGGCGGCCTTCTTGGTGGCAGCCTTCTTCACGGTGGCGACCTTCTTGCCGGCAGCCTTGGTGGCGGCCTTGGTGGTCTTCTTGGCAGCGGCGGCCTTCTTGGTCACAGCCTTGCCTGCAGCGGCCTTCTTCTTGGCCACTTCCTTCTTCAGGGCAGCGGCTTCGGCCTTGGCGTTCTTCTTGGCCGCTTCCAGCTTCTTCTTGGCGTTGGCAACAGTCTTGCCGACCGACTTGGCAGCCTTTTCGGCCTTCTTGGCAACGGTCTTCTCGACCTTGGCCACGGCCTTCTTGGCCTTGGCAACGCGGGTACCGGCAGCCTTGGTGGCGCGCTTGACGGTCTTCTTGACCGACTTCACTGCGTCTTCGGCAGCGTGGGCGATGGTCTCGCCAACGTTGGTGGCGGCTTCTTTGACGTTCTCGACAGCGTCGGTCACGACCGACACACCATTACCGTTGCTCATGTTGCCCTCCTGGGGGCCTTAAGTATCAAAACGGGGCGATGCTATACCGACATTGACGATCGTGGAACGGGGCATGCGCCACCAATCGCATCTGCTGCGACGGCGATGGTGTAGTCGACCATCCCTGCAGGCACACCGTGTTTACAGGAAACCCCTTTTTTTCAGTGCTGCGCCGCATGATCCGCGTCGTGACAGGCATTGGTTGTGTGCACCCGCCCGGATGCCGCGGAAGGCATGCAATATGGCGCATCGCGGCACCAGGATGCGCAGAACTGCGCAAGTATCGGCCTGTATCCACACGCGCTTCGGCCGACGTCGGCACGTTGAGAAGCACGCCCGATGTTGTCGCCACCGCCCCACAGAGGGCGATGCCGACCCGCGTTCCGGGCACCGGGTTTTCATGGCGCATTTATCCAGATCGCGACACACTCATTCAGCTTGTTTTACCGTAGAGCCGAACCGCCCCCATTCCCGCCAGCGAACCGACTCCCATGCGACCGCTACCTACCCTGCTCACGCTCGCAATCGCCGCCGCCTTCGGTGGCTTCGTTGCCACCGGCATCAACGCCCACCTGGACAACCGTGCCGATGCCGCTCCGCTTCCAGCGGTGGTGCCGACCATGGCGGCACTGCCAGCCGCAGTGGCCGGGCAGCAGGTTCCGTCACTGGCACCGATGCTGGAGAAGGCGATGCCGGCCGTGGTCAGCGTCAACACCAAGCAGGTGGTGCGCGTACGCAATCCCTTCTTCAACGACCCGTTCTTCCGCCGCCTGTTCCCGGACATCCCGCAGGAACGCATCAACGAATCGCTGGGCTCGGGCGTGATCATCGACGCCAGGGAGGGCCTGGTGCTGACCAACCACCATGTCATCGACAACGCCGATGACGTACAGGTGACACTGGCCGACGGGCGCACGGTCAAGGCCGAATTCCTCGGCTCGGACCGCGATACCGACATCGCGCTGATCCGCATTCCGGCGCAGAACCTGACCGACATCAAGCTCGGCAACAGCGACCAGCTGCGGGTGGGCGACTTCGTGGTAGCCATCGGCAATCCGTTCGGCTTCAGCCAGACGGTCACTTCGGGCATCGTCTCGGCGGTGGGCCGCAGCGGCATCCGCGGGCTGGGCTACCAGAACTTCATCCAGACCGACGCGTCGATCAACCCGGGCAACTCGGGTGGCGCGCTGGTCGACCTGCAGGGCCAACTGGTCGGCATCAACACTGCCAGCTTCAACCCGCAGGGCAGCATGGCCGGCAACATCGGCCTGGGCCTGGCGATTCCGTCGAACCTGGCGCGCAGCGTGGTCGACCAGCTGGTCAAGCACGGCGTGGTGGTGCGCGGCACGCTGGGCGTGGAAAGCCAGAACCTGACCGCGCAGATCGCGCAGGGCCTGGGCCTGGGCGAAACCCGCGGTGCGCTGATCACCCGCGTGCTGGCCGGTTCGGCGGCCGCCGCCGCCGGCCTGAAGCCGGGCGACGTGGTGGTGTCGGCCAATGGCCAGCGCGTGGACAGCGCCGAAGCCCTGCACAACGTGGAAGGCCTGGCGGCGGTCGGCAGCCCGATGACGCTGGACGTACGCCGCGAAGGCAAACCGCTGCAGATCAAGGCGACGCTGAAGGAACAGGCACGCGCGGTCACCGGCGACAGCCTGGACCCGCGCCTGGGCGGGGCCACCTTCGTCGACCTGCCCGAGTCGCTGCGCCAGTCAGGCGCCAGCGGCGTGCTGGTCAGCGAGGTCAAGCGCGGCAGCCGCGCCGCCAGCAACGGCCTGCAGCAGGGCGACATCATCACCGATGCCACCGTCGGTGAATTCGCCGACCTGGCCAGCTGGCGCGCCAACTTCCAGCAGCGCCCGCCGACGCTGGTGCTGCGCGTGCTGCGCAACAATGGCCAGCAGCAGGGCCAGCTCGTGATGCGCTGATCGCCCTGCCGTAACACCCCCTATACCCCGGCAATGCTATTGCTGTCAGTCCAGGTCGGCACCGCCGACTCCCGTTCCCCCATCGCAACAGGAGTGATTCGATGAGCCCCACCAATACCGAGAACCTGAAGGAACACCTGGGTGAAGCCGGTTCCCACCTGAAGCAGGCCGCTACGGCCGCCGGCGGTGCGATCAAGGGTGCAACCGGTGCAGCGACCGACGAGCTTCGCATCGGCAAGGCCAACGTCAAGGCTGAATTGTCCGACAGTGCACTGTCCGGCCTGGCCGCCGCCGAGTTCGGCGGTGCCGCCGCCAAGGAACAGGTCGATGCGCTGATGGACAAGGGCAAGGACCTGATCGACAGCGCCGCCGAACTGATCCGCGAACGTCCGCTGGCCTCGTTCGGCGTCGCCTTCGCAGCCGGCTGGATCATCGCCAAGCTGGCCCGCGGCAGCAGCGACAAGTAAGCCGCAGCGTGAGCGAAGACAACACGCAAGCGCCTGATCCGGCGGCCACCCCGCCGCTGGATGAGAGCATCCGCCAGGTCGGCGCGGCCGGTCGTGCCGCTGCCGATTCGGCCAAGCACACGCTGCGTTCACTGCGCCGGCTGGCCTCGGCCGACTTCGCGCTGGCGCGCAGCGCATTCGGTCGTGCGCTGGCCTGGGCCGGCGTGGCGATCGTGTTTGGTGCCTCGGCGTGGCTGCTGATGGCCGCCACCCTCATCGCGCTGCTGCAGAGCTGGGGCCTGAGTTGGCTGCAGGCCCTGCTGATCACCTCGCTGCTGGGCCTGGCCGTCACCGGCTATGCGATCTGGCG
The DNA here is from genome assembly GCF_900186865.1 of Stenotrophomonas maltophilia. NCBI lineage: Bacteria > Pseudomonadati > Pseudomonadota > Gammaproteobacteria > Lysobacterales > Lysobacteraceae > Stenotrophomonas > Stenotrophomonas maltophilia. The sequence goes on along the minus strand of NZ_LT906480.1, from coordinate 339,212 downwards.
GGTGTCCTACTTCTTCCACCACACCGGCATGCACGCCACCCGGCGTCAGCTGTCACGCCTGGGCCTGTTTGACGAACCCAGCGAAGACGACCCTGATGCCGGCGTGCAGCTGCCCGAGGGCAAGCCATGAAGTTCGGCGCGCTGCAGCGGCGGGTAAAACGCTGCGAACAGGTGGTGACCGTGCGCCTGGGCGAGACACAGGACCACTGGTCCACCCTCGGCCAGGTATGGCGACAGGGCTGGTCGCCGTTGCGCATCGTGGTGGTCGGCCTGGCCGGTGGCTTCATCGCCGGCAAGCTGGAGGTGCCGGGCAAGGTCAACGGTGCCCGCTGGCTGCAGATGGTCGGTTCGGTCTCGAACCTGTTCGCCAGTGCGCAGGCGGCGTTCGCCACGGCGATGGCGGCGCAGGCTGCGGCCACCGCCGACGATGCGGCCGAAGAAGCCGACGATGCCAGCGAGCAGGCACAGGCAGCGGCCTCCGCTGCCGGAGCACGGCCGGCACCGGCACCACGCTCCGTGCCGGAGCCAGAACCGGACCTGCGCGGACCGCGTCCGGCCGAAGCGGCCACCGAGCTGTCCGAACGTTGATCCATGGAATCCGCCGCGCCGATCGCGGCCGGCGGATAATGCGCTCCCCTTTCCGGTTGATGCGTCGATGAGCGAGTCCCTCCTGTCCCCGCCACCGGCCGGCCCCGACGAGCCAGAGGCAGCGCTGCCACCACCGTCGCGCCCGCGCGGGCCGATGTCGCTGGTGGTGCTGGCGACCCTGGCGGTGGGCTACACGCTGTGGGCCGCGCAGGACATCATCCTGCCGGTGCTGCTGGCGATGTTCTTCGCCCTGGTCGGCAACCCGATCCTGCGCCTGCTGCAGAAGCTGTGGATTCCGCGCGCGCTGGGCGCACTGTTGATCCTCGGCGCCGGCCTGGGCGTGACCGGTTCGCTGGCCGTGCAGCTGATCGGCCCGGCGATGGAATGGGCGCAGGAAGCCCCACAGCAGCTGCGCAAGGTCGCCCGCCAGGTGCAGGACCTGACCAAGCCGGTGCAGCAGGCCAACCAGGCGGCGGAAAACTTCGCCCGCGTGGCCGGTGGTGACAGCAACCACAAGGTGCAGGTGATCCGCACCCAGCTGGACGACCCCTACCGCATGCTGACCCGTGCGCCGCGGCTGGCTGCCTCGGTGTTGGCCGTGGTGCTGCTGACGCTGTTCTTCATGATCTACGGGCAGAGCCTGCAGCGCGCGGCGATCGCCCTGTTCCCCAACCGCCAGCAGCAGCGCTTCACCACGGACATCCTGCGTTCGATCGAACGCGAGGTCTCGCGTTACGTGCTGACCATCAGCGTCATCAACACTCTGGTCGGGCTGGTGTTCGCCGGCGTGCTGATGCTGCTCGGTATCGGCCTGCAGGAAGCGCTGCTGTGGGGCACGGTGGCCGCGCTGCTGAATTTTGCGCCGTATGTGGGTCCGTTGATCGGCGTGGCGCTGATGCTGTTGATGGGCTTCGTCGAGTTCCGCGAACCGCTGCAGGCCCTGCTGCCAGCGGCCGCCTACCTGGGCCTGCACACACTGGAAGGGCAGATGGTGACCCCGATCGTGCTGGGCCGTCGGATGAAGCTGTCGCCGCTGGTGCTGATCCTGGCGCTGATGGTGTTCGGCTGGGCCTGGGGCATGATCGGGCTGCTGCTGGCGGTGCCGCTGCTGGTGTGCATCAAGCTGGTGCTGGCACGCCTGGACGGCATGCAGGGCTGGGCACGCCTGCTGGAGTGACGGCATCAACAACGGATGGACGCAGGTGGCGGAACCAGAAACAGGGACGAAGTGGCAGACTATGGCGCCCTACCCGGATGGATCCGCTCGGATGAACTCTCTCGCCACGCGTTGCCTTGCCTTGGCCTGCATTGCCGCTCCCGCGTTCGCCGCGACACCGCCGACTGCCGATCAGGCGCGCACCCAGCTTGCTGAGGCGGTTACCTGCAAGCGGCACCTCACGCCCATACAGTTCGACGCCATGGCCCGGATGCTGACACCGGCCCCGGCAAGGGTGCAGGACGGCGAATCCAGCGGCGAGTTCCGGCTGACCACGCCCTTGATGGTGCTGGGCCAGCCCGTGAACCGGCTGCAGTCCTATGACGGCGACAGCGGCGAGGATGGCATCGACAGTTTCACCGCGTACTTCAGCTCGGCCAGTGTGGAACAGGTCGCGGCACTGGCGAAGATGTCCGACCCGGTAGCAGGCACCTACACGAAGGAAGTTGGGCGGCACAACCTGGACGTGCAGCAGTTCGACGGCCAGACCACCATCGCCTGCTCGTACAACCTGCGCTGACCCGGCCCAGCCACAGTGCCCACCCGCCCGCCGCGTCGCATGAAAGCCCGCGCGGGCAGGGGTAGAATGGCGGGGTGAATTTCCCCGTCCAAGCCATCACCCTCGACCTTGACGACACGCTGTGGCCGTTCGCTCCGATCGGCGCCCGCATCGAACAGGTTCTGCACGCCTGGATGTGCGAACACAGCCCCGCTACCGCCGCGATGTATCCGGTGGAGGCGATGCGCGAACTGCGCGAGCGGCTGTACCACGCCCATCCGCACCTCCACCACGACCTGAGTGCGCTGCGCCGGCTGACCCTGCACGAAGCACTGCACACCAGCGGTGCCAGCCTCGATCTGCTGGAGCCTGCGTATGAAGTGTTCTACGCCGCGCGCAACCAGGTGGAGTGCTATCCCGATGCGATCGACGCGCTGGCGCGCATTGCCGCACGGGTACCGGTGGCGGCGCTGAGCAACGGCAACGCCGACCTGGAGCGGATCGGCCTGGCCCATCATTTCGCCTTCCAGCTGGGTTCGCGCGAACACGGCGCGGCCAAGCCCGAAGCCAGCATCTTCCATGCCGCGTGCACCCGCCTGGGTGCGGCACCGGCACAGGTGCTGCACGTCGGCGATCATGTCGACATGGACGTGGCCGGGGCGATTGCCGCCGGCCTGCGCGGCTGCTGGATCAACCGCGACGCAGCCACCTGGACCCATCCGCAGCTGCAGCCGGACCTGCAGTTCGACACCCTTACCGGCCTGGCCGACTGGTTGGATGCCAACCTCGACGCCGCCGCACCCCGGAGTACCTGACGCATGAGCGAGATCACTGGTTTCACCGCCGACACCGCTGCGGCGCTGCCGTTGTACGTGCTGGACCGCGAGCAGTTCGCCGCCTGGAAGGACAGCCAGCCGGCTGCCACGCAGGCGTGGCTGGCATCGCAGGGCTTCAACGCCGGCGCCCACAGCGTGGCACTGCTGCCGGGCGCCGACGGCCTGGCCGGTGCCGTGATGGGCGTGGGTGATCGTGCCGATGCCTACAGCTATGCGCATGCGCCGCACGCGCTGCCGGAAGGCAGCGTCTGGCAGCTGGCCAATGAACTGCCGGCCGCCGAACTGGCGCTGCTGCAGCTGGGCTGGGGCCTGGGCAGCTACCGCTTTGACCGCTATCGCAGGCGCAACCGCGCACCGGCGCAGCTGGTGGCCTCGCCGACCGGCGAAGTGGCCGACCTGATCGCCGCCAGCCTGCGCGTGCGCGACTGGGTCAACACCCCGACCGAAGACATGGGCCCGCAGCAGCTGGAAGACGCCGCGCGCGCGCTGGCCGATGCACATGGTGCGCAGGTCGAGGCGATTACCGGCGACGAACTGCTGAAGCAGAATTTCCCGGCCATCCACGCCGTGGGCCGCGCTTCGCATCGTGCGCCGCGCCTGGTCGTGCTGCGCTGGGGCAGGGAGACCGACCCGGCACTGGTGCTGGTGGGCAAGGGCGTGTGCTTCGATACCGGCGGGCTGGACATCAAGCCGGCCGACGGCATGCGCAACATGAAGAAGGACATGGGCGGCGCCGCGCACGCACTGGCCCTGGCCGGCCTGGTGATGGCGCGCGGGCTGCCGGTGCGCCTGACCCTGCTGGTGCCCGCTGTGGAAAACGCGATCGGCCCCGATGCGTTCCGTCCGGGCGAGGTCATCGCCACCCGCAAGGGCCTGAGCGTGGAGATCGACAACACCGACGCCGAGGGCCGCGTGATCCTGTGCGACGCATTGACCTTCGCCGGTGAGCAGAAACCGGACCTGGTGCTGGACTTCGCCACCCTCACCGGTGCCGCGCGCATCGCCCTGGGCCCGGACCTGCCGGCACTGTTCAGCAACGACGACACGGTGGCCCAGCAGTGGCTGCAGGCCGGTGACGCGACCCGCGACCCGGTCTGGCGCATGCCGCTGTGGCGCCCCTACCTGCGCTACCTGAGCAGCGGCATCGCCGACCTGGCCAACGCCGGTTCGCGCATGGCCGGCTCGGTTACCGCCGCGCTGTACCTGGAACGCTTCCTGGAAGACGGCCAGCGCTGGGCGCACCTGGACGTGTATGCCTGGAACGACGGCGAGCGCCCGGGCCGTCCGGCCGGTGGCGAAGCGCTGGCGCTGCGCTCGGCGTGGACGATGCTGAAGCAGCGCTACAGCTGATCGGTTGGGTGCCGACCGTTGGTCGGCACGCCGTCCCCGGAAATTCTGACGAAAAATTGAATTTCGGCCCCGGCCGGGTTCTGCGAGGATGTGTGGGTCGACCACCCACACGCTCCGTGAAGGCAGGACTCCGACCATGTCGCTCTTCCGCTACACCCGCGCTGGCCAGACGCCGGGCGCGCCACGCAAGCATTCCCCCCTGCTCTGGATCGCACTGATCGCACTCATTCTGGGTGCCGTCGCGCTGGCCTTCGCCTGGCTGGCCGGCTGGATTGGCGACCGCCTGACCGCGCAGCGCTTCACCGACACCATCGAAGCCACCGGCCCGGCACATCCCGGGTTCCGCCGGGCGCACAGCAAGGGCATCTGCGTGAGCGGCTGGTTCGAACCCAGTGCACAGGCCCCTACCCTGTCCAGTGCACGGGTGTTCTCGCAGCGCCGCGTGCCGGTGATGGGCCGCCTGTCGATCGGCGGCGGTGATCCCTACGGCGCCGACAACACCGCGCGCGTACGCAGCCTGGCGGTGCAGATGGTCGGCGATGACGGCCAGGAATGGCGGATGGCAATGAACAGCTTCCCGTTCTTCGCGGTGCCCGATGCCGAGGCGTTCTACGAGCAGACGCGCGCCTCCATTCCCGACCCGGCCACCGGCAAGCCCGACCCGCAGAAGATGGCCGCGGTGCTGGCGAAATACCCCAGTGCACAGGCGTTCCAGCAGTGGGCCAGGACGGCACCGTGGACCAGCAGCTGGGCCGACACCACCTTCAACAGCGTCAACAGCTTCTGGTTCACCAACGCGCAGGGCCAGAAGCGCGCGGTGCGCTGGCGCTGGCAGCCGCAGGCGCCGGTGGTGGAGATGGATGCGGAAACGCGGAAGCAGGCCGGCGTCGATTTCCTCAGCCAGGAACTGCAACAGCGCATGGCCAGCGGCCCGGTGCGCTGGAACCTGGTCGTCACCACCGCCGAGCCCGGTGATGCCATTGATGATCCGTCGGTGCCGTGGCCCGAGTCGCGTGATCAGGTGGTGGCCGGCGTACTCAGCCTGGACCGCATGCAGTCGCAGGAAAAAGGCGCGTGCGGCCAGATCAACTTCGATCCGCTGATCCTGCCCAGTGGCGTGCGCGGCAGTGATGATCCGATCCTGGCCGCACGCTCTGCGGTGTACTCGCAGTCATTCAACCGCCGTGAGCGCGAGCGCGCCAGCGGCAACGTCGAGCAACCGAAGGAGGCCGCGCGATGAGCACCCATAACGGCCACTTCAACCTGCTGGCGCGGGTGCTGCACTGGACCATGGCGCTGATGATCATCGCCATGCTGTTCATCGGCGTGACCATGGTCGCCTCGCTGCACCTGCGGCCGATGCTGATCGACCTGCACCGACCACTGGGCATCGCGATCCTGCTGCTGGTGCTGCTGCGCCTGTACAACCGCCTGCGCCACCGCCCGCCGCCACTGCCGGCCGACCTGCCGGTGTGGCAGGTGATGGCGGCCAAGGCCTCGCACTGGATGCTGTATGCACTGATGCTGGCGATGCCATTGATCGGCTGGGCGATGCTGTCGGCCGGCGGTTACCCGATCGTGCTGTGGGGTAGCCTGCACCTGCCGCCGATCGTGCCGCACACCCCGGCGCTGTATGCCGCGTTGCGTAATGCGCACAGCCTGCTGGCCTATGTGTTGTTCGCCACGGTGCTGATGCACGTGGGTGCGGCGCTGTTCCATTTGTGGGTGCGGCGGGATGGCGTGTTCCAGGCGATGGCGCGCGGGAAGGATTGATGGGGTTCGCCGGGTGTTCCCGGCGGATTGTTTTCCGCGACCGCGGGGGGGTGTCACTTTTCTTTTCGCGCGAAAAGAAAAGTAACCAAAAGAAACGCGCCGCCAGAGCGCGAGCCGGTGCTGCGCACCGGTACCCTGTGCTTCTCGGTGAATCAGGGGACGGCGCCGAACTCGCTACGCTCAAACACCGGCGCCTCTTCGCCCCTGATTCCCCTGCGATGCTCGGCTCGCTCAAGGCGGACCCAACATCAAGAGCGACAGCTGCGCCCAGTAGATCCACGCCATGCGTGGATGCTGTTGCCGTTGATCTTGACCTTCCAGTCCGCCTTGAGCGAGCCGAGCACCGCAGGTCCGGCGAGGGCGAAGAGGTGCGGGTGTCTGAGCGCAGCGAGTTCCCGCGCCGTCCCTCGACGGACCGAGGAGCGCAGGGCACCGGCGTGCGAAGCACGCCGGCTCGCGGCCGGCGGAGCGTTTCTTTGGTTACTTTCTTGATGGCGCACATCCATGTGCGCCACCCTACGGGCCGGCTACGCCGTTCCACGCTGCTCCTGCAGCGTGGTGCACGCGCAAAGAAAGTGACACCCCCTCCGCGGTCGCGGAAACAATCCGCCGGGCAGCGCCCGGCGCTACCAGTGCGTCGGCGCACGCCCCTACAACCATCCCTTCTGCCGCGCCAGCCGGTACGCCTCGATCCGGTTGGCCACGCCCAGCTTGCCGATGCACTCGGACAGGTAATTGCGCACCGTGCCATGCGACAACCCCAGCTGCTCGGCAATCTCGCTGGCGGTGCGGCCCTCGCCCGCCAGCCGCAGCACGCGGCGCTCGCGGTCGGTCAGCGGGTCGGCCTGCGACCACGCATCCAGCGCCAGCTGCGGGTCGATCGCGCGGATGCCCTGCTTCACCTTGCGCAGGGCATCGGCCAGGTTCTCGGCTGGTGCGTCCTTCAGCAGGTAGCCCAGCACGCCCGCTTCCAGCGCGCGGCGCAGGAAGCCGGCACGGGCGAAGGTGGTCACGATCACGACCTTGATCGGCAACTCGTGGCGGGCGATGCGCTGGGCCAGTTCCAGCCCGGACAGGCCAGGCATTTCGATGTCAGTGACCAGAATGTCCGGCTGCAGCTGCTGCAGCATGCGCCACGCCGCCTCGCCGTCAGCAGCGCTGCCCAGCACCTCGATGTCCGGCTCCAGGCCCAGCAGCGCCGACAATGCACCGCGCACCATCGCCTGGTCTTCGGCCAGCAGGATGCGGATCATGCGGCACCATCCTGCGCCAGTGACGCTGGCGACAGCGGCGTGGTCGCGGCCACCAGTGGCACGCGCACGGTCACTACCGTGCCTTCGCCGCGCGGCGACTGCAGTGACAACTGGCCGCCCAGCGCCATCGCCCGTTCGCGCATGCCACACAATCCGTTGCCCTCGGCCTGTACGCCACCGCGGCCGTCATCGCGTATCTGCATCACCAACTGTCGTTCCTCAAGCATGAAATCCACCTGCACCCGGGTCGCCTGCGCGTGGCGCACGATGTTGGTCGCAGCCTCGCGCAGCACCAGCGCCAGCCCACGTTCCACGTCGACCGGCATCGGCGGCGGCGGTGTGTACTGCAGGTGTACCTGCTGGCATTCCAGCAGCAGGCGCGCCGAGGCCAGCTCGCCAGCCAGGTCGCTGGCGCGGATGCCGGTCACCGCACTGCGCACCTGGGCCAGCGCCTCGCGGGCGATCGCCTCGGCTTCGCCGATCTCCTGTCGCGCGCGCGCGTCATCACGGTCGTACAGCTTGCGCGCCAGTTCCAGCTTCAGCGTGATCAGCGACAGCGTGTGGCCCAGCAGGTCATGCAGATCGCGGCCGATACGCTCGCGCTCGGCGGTGGTGGCCAGCCGCCGCACCTCGTCCTGGGACAGCTGCAGGGCAACGTCCCGTTGATGGCTCAAGGCCTCCACGTTAACCACCAGGCCGACGATGAACGACACGGCCGGCATCCACACCATGGCTTGCCACGGATAACCGACGTAGAGTGCAGCGCCGCAGAACAACAGGTTCAGGCCGGTGAGCTGCAACAGGTACACCCACCAGCCGCCACGGCTGCTCATGCGGATCATCACGCAACCGAACACGAAGTAGCTCAGTCCCGACGGATACCACGGCAGCAGCACCAGGGCCATCAGGATCATGCCCAGCGCATAGCGCCATGCGTGGTGCCGTGGCGCCAGCATCACCTTCGCATAGAGCAGCAGGAACAGCGGATAGCTGGCCACGGTCAGCAGCAGCCAGCGCACCGTGAAGCCATTGCCGAGCACCGGGGTGAGGAAGATCCAGACCGACCACAGCAGGTGGATCGCACCGCTCCAGGGCGACTTGCCACGCCGCAGCAGGTCGGCCACCGCCGAGTCCGGCGCGGGGCGCAGCAGGGACGCAAGCCAGCTCGACGACACGGAAGAATCCAGGCGGGAATGATCGCTGCCGATCATGCCAGTTCAGCCGATCCGGCGCAGGCGGCGGCGCGCCAGCAGCAGCGCCACCACCGTGACCGCCAGCAGCACCAGCAGGTGGCCAGCCATGCTGCCCACCGACGGCAGCCCGACCACCGGCAGCGCCAGCTGCGCCAGATGCCAGGTTGGCCACAGCGGTGCCATCATCGAGAACACCTTGGGCAGCGCCGACAACGGCAGCCACAGGCCCGACAGCAGGGCCAGCGGCAGGTAGACCAGGTTGACCATCGCCGGCGCCGCGCTGGCACTGACATGACTGCCGATCAGCAGGCCGATCGCCCCCAGCGGCAGCGCTGCCAGGCCCGCCACCGCCAGCAGCTGCAGCATCTGCACTGCCTGCAGCTGCACGCCACCCAGCGCGCGCGCCACCCCGATCAACAGGGCGGCTACCAGCAACGCGAACATCACGGCCATCGCCAGTCGCGCCAGCAACGGTGCCGCCGCCGGCATCGGCAGCGCTCGCTTGAGGGTCAGCAGGCCGCTTTCTCGGTCCAGCGCCAGCTGCACGCCGAAGCCGAACAGGGCCGGGGCCATCGCACCGAACACGCAGTAGGTGGCCAGCAGGTAGAGCGGTGCATGGCCGCGGCCCAACACCACGCCGAACAACAGGTAGAACAGCACCGGGAACAGCAGCGAAGGCACCGCGAAGGCGGGTGTACGCCAGGCGCGGCGCAGCTCGGCCACCAGTTCAGCGCCGTACGGGCGCAAGGCCTGACGCCACGCCGATACCGGCGCGGGTGTAGTGCCGGTACGGGTCATCGTGTTCATGCGGCCTCCCGGGTCATGTCGAGGAAAGCGTCGGCCAGTGCCGCGCCCTGTACTTCCAGCTCACGCAGCTGTGCATCGGCGGCCAGCAGGCGCGCCACCACCGGCTCGGCCGGGCTCGCCAGCAACTGCAGATGCTCGCCGTCACGCTGCACCTGCTGCACACCCGGCCATTGCTGTACGTCTTCAACAGTCAGCACGCTGCGGCAGCGGATGCGGCGCGGCCGATCGGCCAGGCGCAGCTCGCTCAACGGTGCATCGGCCAGCACCCTGCCCTGCTCCAGCACCAGCACCTGCTGCGCCAGCGCTTCGGCCTCTTCCAGATAGTGGGTGGTCAGCAGCACGCCGCAGCCTTCGGCCACCAGCTGCCGGATCGCCTGCCACATCGCCTGCCGCGCCTGGATGTCCAGACCGGTGGTGGGCTCGTCCAGGAACAGCACGCGCGGGCGGCCACACAGCGCGATGGCGAACTGCACCGCGCGCTGCTGGCCACCGGACAGCTGACCGTAGCGACGGCCTGCCAGTGCCTGCAGGCCTGCGCGCTGCAGCACCTCCTGCAGCGGCATCGGGTCCGGATAGCAGGCGCTGGCTTGCGCCACCAGTTCGTCCACCTGCAGCATCCGCGGCAGGCTGGTGCTCTGCAGCATCACGCCCAGGCCGAGGCGGCTGCTGCGCTGCTGCGGGTCGCCACCGAGCAGCTCGACCTGGCCGGCATCGGCGCGGCGCAGGCCCAACAGCACGCTGATCGCGGTACTCTTGCCGGCACCGTTGCGGCCCAGCAATGCCAGCACCTGGCCAGCGCGGACCTGCAGGTCGATGCCCTGCAGGGCGGTATGGTCGCGGTAGCGCACCTGCACCTGCTGCAGGCGGGCCAGCGACGGGGCGATCGGATCCATGGGCGGTACCGGTAGCGGGGACGTTGCCATCCTGTGCCGCCGTGGTCACATTTCGCAGTTGCCGCCGTCAGTGTCATCGGATGACAGCTGTCACTGCCGTCATCGCTGTGCCTGCCTTCATGCTGTGCCGCACGCTCCACCGCCGGAACCGCCGCCGTCCGCGCTTCCGGCCATACCCGCCCGAACGCCTGTGATGGAACGAATGAACGCTTCTGCCGAGCTGTTGAAGGAACTCCGTATCGACCGCAAGTCGCCGCCGCCCGCCTCCGGTGGTGGCAGCAATGGCGGTAGCCGTCGTTGGCTGTGGATCGCGATCATCGTGGTCGTGCTGCTGATCGCCGCTGCCGTGGCCTTCCTGTTCGGCCGCGCGCCGGCCGTGGAAGTGGAAACCGCGCCCGCAGTGGCCATCCAGCAGGGCAGCGCCAGCAGTTCGGTGCTCGATGCCAGTGGCTACGTGGTCGCCCGGCGCATGGCCACGGTCTCGGCCAAGATCACCGGCAAGGTGCGCGAGGTGATGATCGAGGAAGGCATGCGGGTCGAAGCCGGCCAGGTGATGGCCACCTTGGATCCGATCGATGCCGATGCGCAGCGCAGCCTGTATGCCTCGCAGTTGCAGGCCGCGCGCAGCCAGGTGGCCGGGCTGGAGGCACAGCAGAAGCAGGCCGCCGCCGAAGCCAGCCGCCTGCAGGCGCTGGTCGGCCAGCAACTGGTGTCACGTTCGCAGTACGACCAGGCCGTGGCCCAGCGTGACAGCCTGCGTGCGCAGCTGGAAACGGCCCAGCGCAACGTCAAGGTCGCCAACGACCAGCTGGCCATTGCCGATCTGGGCGTGGACAACAACATCGTGCGCGCGCCGTTCTCCGGCGTGGTCACCGCCAAGGCCGCGCAGCCGGGCGAAATCGTTTCGCCGCTGTCGGCGGGCGGTGGTTTCACCCGTACCGGCATCGGCACCATCGTCGACATGGACTCGCTGGAGATCGAAGTCGAGGTCGGCGAGGCCTTCATCGGCCGCGTGCAACCGAAGATGCCGGTGGAAGCCACGCTCAACGCTTATCCGGAGTGGAAGATTCCGGGCGAGGTCATCGCCATCATCCCCACTGCCGACCGCGGCAAGGCCACGGTGAAGGTGCGCGTGGCGCTGAAGGTGAAGGACCCGCGCATCGTGCCGGAGATGGGCGTGCGGGTCAGCTTCCTGGAGCAGGCGCAGCCGCAGGCGGCCGCCAAACCGCAGGGCGTGCGCGTGCCGGCTGGCGCGGTGATCCAGCGCGAGGGCGCCTCGGTGACCTTCGTACTGGGCGACCAGAGCCGCGTGCAGCAGCGCACGGTCGAGGCCGGCCAGGCGATGGGCAAGGACCGCCAGATCCTCAAGGGCGTCAGCGCGGGTGAGTCGGTGGTGGTGAACCCGCCGGACACCCTGCGCGATGGCGCCAAGGTGCAACAGAAACAAGCGCAGTAACGGCCTGGCGCCCATGGGCGCCGCCGGCAACACCGCTCGACGCACGCCTGCGGCCACCGCAGGTGCGCTTCCCCGTTTCCCGCCTTCCGTGGAGAACCACCCATGTCGACCCTGGTTTCACTGCGCAACATCACCAAGACCTACCAGCGTGGCCCCGAGAAAGTGCAGGTGCTGCACGGCATCGACCTGGACATCGCCAGCGGCGACTTCGTCGCGCTGATGGGCCCGTCCGGCTCGGGCAAGACCACCCTGCTCAACCTGATCGGCGGCCTGGACAACCCCAGCGGCGGCGAGATCAGCATCGAAGGCGAGCGCATCGACCAGATGAGCGGCGGCCAGCTGTCGACCTGGCGCAGCCACCACGTCGGCTTCGTGTTCCAGTTCTACAACCTGATGCCGATGCTGACCGCGCAGAAGAACGTGGAGCTGCCGCTGCTGCTGACCCATCTCAATGCCGCGCAGCGCCGCCGCAATGCCGAGATCGCGCTGACCCTGGTCGGCCTGGCCGACCGCCGCAGCCATCGCCCCAATGAACTGTCCGGCGGCCAGCAGCAGCGCGTGGCGATCGCGCGGGCGATCGTCTCCGACCCGACCTTCCTGATCTGCGACGAACCCACCGGCGACCTCGACCGCCAGTCCGCCGAGGAGATCCTCGGCCTGCTGCAGCAGCTCAACCGCGAACACGGCAAGACCATCATCATGGTCACCCATGACCCGAAGGCCGCCGAGTACGCCACGCACACGGTGCACCTGGACAAGGGCGAGCTGGCCGACGCGCCGCTGGCCCACTGACGGAGGCCACGGCGATGAAATACTTCTCGTTGGTGTGGGCGCAGCTGTTCCGCAGCCGCACGCGCACCCTGTTGACCCTGCTGTCGGTGGTGGCCGCGTTCCTGCTGTTCGGCATGCTCGACTCGGTGCGCGTGGCGTTCTCGTCCGGCGGCAGCGTGGAAGGCGCCAATCGCCTGGTGGTGGCCTCGCGGCTGTCGATCACCCAGTCGCTGCCGATCCGCCTGGAAACCCAGATCCGCCAGGTGGCCGGCGTGCGCGACGTGGCCTACGGCATGTGGTTCGGCGGCATCTACCAGGATCCAAAGAACTTCTTCCCGAACTTCTCGGTGTCGCCCAACTACTTCGATGTCTACCGCGAACTGCAGATCGATCCGGCACAGCTGGAGGACTGGAAGCAGACCCGCACCGGCGCCATCGTGGGCGAGACCCTGGCCAAGCAGTTCGGCTGGAAGATCGGCGACACCATCCCGTTGCAGGCCACGATCTTCCCGCGCGGCGGCAGCAACGACTGGCCGCTGGAACTGAAGGGCATCTACCGTTCCAAGGACCGAGCGCTGGCGGCCAACGAAGAACGCCAGTTGATGATGAACTGGAAGTACTTCGATGAATCCAACGACTACATCAAGAACCAGGTGAGCTGGTACACGGTGACGCTGGACAACCCGGATCATTCCTCGCGGGTAGCGCAGGCCATTGATGCAATCTCGGCCAACTCCGACCACGAGACCAAGACCCAGACCGAGTCGGCGTTCCAGCAGGCCTTCGTCAAGCAGTTCGCCGACATCGGCATGATCGTCACTTCAATCATGGGCGCGGTGTTCTTCACCCTGCTGCTGCTGACCGGCAACACCATGGCGCAGGCGGTGCGCGAACGCGTGCCGGAGCTGGCCACGCTGAAGACGCTGGGCTTCAAGGACAGCACCGTGCTGACCCTGGTGATGGTGGAGTCGGTGCTGCTGATCGGCCTGGGCGGCCTGATCGGCATGGGCCTGGCCGCACTGATCCTGCCGGCGATCGGCCCGAAGAGCATGGGCATGCTGCCGCCGCACGTACCGACGCCGACCTGGCTTATGGGGCTGGGCCTGATCGTGGTGATCGGCATCATCGTCGGGTTGTTGCCGGCGCTGCGTGCCAAGCGCCTGAAGATCGTCGACGCACTGGCCGGCCGCTGAGGAGGACACCGACATGTTCAAGAGCAAACTCAAGAAATGGCTGGGCAACGGCCTGACGGTGCTGCTGCTGGTGATCGGCCTGGTGCTGTGGATCAGCCTGCCGTGGTTCGGCGTGCTGGCCGTGGCCGTGCTGGTGGCACTGTGGCTGCTGCTGACCCGTGGCGGACGGTTGGCGCTGGCCGCCACCCGCATCGGCGTGGCCAGCCTGCCGCAGCGCTGGGGCGCGTCCTCGGTGATCGTGGTCGGCATCGCCGGCGTGGTCGGCGTGCTGGTGGCGATGCTGGCGATGGGCGAAGGCTTCCAGGCCACGCTCAACAACACCGGCGACGACACCACCGCCATCGTGCTGCGCGGCGGCTCGCAGGCCGAGACCAACTCGGTGATCACCCGCGAGCAGGTGCCGACGTTGTCCACCCTGCCCGGCATCAGCCGCGATGGCGAAGGCCGGCCGCTGCTGTCGCCGGAGCTGTCGCAGGTGGTCAACCTGGTATCGAAGTCCGACGGCACCGACGTCAACGCGCAGTTCCGCGGCGTTGGTCCGCAGGCCTGGGCCGTGCATGACAAGGTCAAGATCATCGAAGGCCGCAAGTTCGCAGCCGGCCTGCGCGAGATCGTGGTCGGCCAGGGTGCCAAGGGCCAGTTCCGCGACATGGACGTGGGCAGGATGCTGACCCTGGGCAACCAGACCTGGACCGTGGTCGGCGTGTTCGCCACCGGCGATGCGCACGATTCGGAGCTGTGGACCGACGCCGATACGCTGGCCACCACCTACCAGCGCAGCGCCTGGCAGTCGATCAGCGTGCGTACCGATGGCAAGGCCGGCTTCGAGCAGTTCAAGGCAGCGGTCGCCGCCGACCCGCGCCTGAAACTGGACGTGGAAACCACCCGTGTCTACTACAGCAAGCAGGGCGGCGGGCTGACCAAGCTGATCGACATCCTCGGCAAGGTGATCGGCACGATCATGGCGGTGGGTGCAGTGTTCGGCGCACTCAACACCATGTATGCGGCCGTGGCCACCCGTGCGCGCGAGATCGCCACCATGCGCGCGATCGGCTTCCGCGGCCTGCCGGTGGTGACGGCGGTGATGCTGGAGACCATGCTGCTGGCGTTGCTGGGTGGCCTTCTGGGGTGTGCGGTGGCGTGGCTGCTGTTCAATGGCTACAGCGTGTCCACCATAGGCAGCAACTTCAGCGCGGTGGTGTTCAAGTTCCATGTGTCGCCGGAACTGCTGTGGACCGGACTGAAATGGGCGCTGGGCATCGGCCTGGTCGGCGGCCTGTTCCCGGCGCTGCGCGCGGCCCGTTTGCCGATCACCACGGCGTTGCGAGAAACCTGAGCATCACGCAGCGGTGGACTGCGCATCACGCAGGGGACGGAGCGAAGGCTCCGTCCCTTTTATTTTGCGCGTCATCCACGCTTGGTGGTGAGCCAGGACGTCCAGTAGATCCACGCCATGCGTGGATGGATGCCGGCGCACGCGCACGGCTACAGATTGCGGGAAATACGCCGCTATCGATGCCTCTGCCCATCGAAAGCGCAACGCGCGTGACGTTGCGCACATCCCATCTGTGGATTGTTGGTTGCGATTCATTTTCGCGCACATCCGCGGCGCAGAGGCAAACAGTTACGAATGGAAACATTCTAGAATCGCCCCCCCACGTTGGTTTGCAGCACCCCACGCGTCCATAGAACGGGCGCTTGTTTTTCCTGAAACACGAGATTTCACGGATGTCCCTGAAAACCAATCCGCTGCGCAACGCGATCGTCATCGCGCTGGCCGCCAGCTGCACCACCCCCGCCTTCGCACAGAGCGCCGGCGATACCCCGACCAACCTCGATCGCATCGAAATCACCGGCTCGCGCATCCGCCAGGCCAGTGTCGAGACCGCACAGCCGGTCGTCGCGCTCAGCCGCGCCGAGATCGAGAAGAAGGGTTACATCAACGTCGCCGACATCCTGCAGGACGTCACCGCCGCCGGCGCACCGAGCCTGAGCCGCTCGTCGTCGCTGAGTTCTTCGCGCGACTTCGGCGGCACGTACGTCAGCCTGCGCAACCTCGGCCCGGAGCGCAGCCTGGTGCTGATCGACGGCCGCCGCATGGGCGTCAGCGCCGGTGGCTACTCCGACCTGGCTTCGATTCCCTCCGCGATTGTCGAGCGGGTGGAAGTGCTCACCGATGGCGCGTCCGCGCTGTACGGCTCGGACGCCATCGCCGGTGTGGTCAACATCATCACCCGCAAGAACTTCGACGGTGGCGAAGCCAGCGTCTACGTCGGCCAGTACGGTGAAGGTGACGGCCAGAAGCGCTCCTACAGCGCCACCTTCGGCAAGACCTTCGACCGCGGCTGGTTCAGCGTTGGGGCCGAGCGCACCAAGGAAGACGAGATCCTCGGCAGCGAGCGCGAGTTCAGCCGTTACCCGGGTGGCCCGCGCCATCCCGACGACGTCAAGGCACTGAACCAGACCACGCAGTGGGGCAGCGTCACTGTCGACGGCAAGTCGCTGACCGTGGGCCCGGGCGGCGACCCGAGCCAGAAGGGCAATTTCCACACGCCCAATCCGGCCGATGGTGCCAACACCAAGACCAACATGAGCCTGCTGAGCGGCCTGGAGCGCACTTCGGTGTTCGCCAACGGTGGCTTCTCGATCACCGATGACCTGCGCATCGTGGCCGACGCGCTGTACAGCAAGCGCGAGTCGACCAAGCACCTGGCCGGCTACCCCTACTCGGTGTCCACCGCACAGGCGCGCAACGGTTCCCGTGCTGCCCTGTCCAAGGACAGTGCGTTCAACCACTGGGGCCAGGACGTGCTGTTCTCGCACCGCACCGAAGAAATGCCGCGTGCGACCGAGAACAACCTGGACACCAAGCGCGCCAGCATCGGCCTGGAAGGCAGCTTCGAAACCGGTTCGCGTTACTGGGACTGGAACGTCAGCTACATGTACAACCGCAATGAAGGCGAGCGCATCGGTACCGGCAGCATGTACCAGCCGCATGTCGACCTGGCGGTCGGCCCATCCTTCATGGATGGCAGCGTGGCACGCTGCGGCAGCCCGGGTGCAGTGATCGCCGGCTGCGTGCCGTGGAACCCGGCCGCGCCGATGGGCTATGCAGGCCCGGGCTCGCTGAGCAACCAGGACGTGCAGGACTACCTGTTCACCCGCTTCGTCGACAAGATGAAGAGCACCACGAAGGTCGCCAGCGCCAACATCTCCGGTTCGGTGTTCACCCTGCCGGCCGGCGACGTGATGGCCGCGATGGGCTTCGAGCACCGCAACGAAGAAGCCAGCTACACCCCGGACCTGATGGTGCAGAAGGGCCAGATTGCCGGCACCACCGGCCAGCCGACCCGTGGCGACTACTCGCTCAACGAGGTCTACCTGGAGCTGCAGGTGCCGCTGCTGGCCGACATGCCGTTCGCGCGTGAACTGTCGCTGGACCTGGCCGGCCGCTACACCGACTACAACACCTTCGGTTCGACCACCAACAGCAAGTTCGGCCTGAAGTGGAAGCCGATCGACAGCCTGCTGGTGCGCGCGACCTATGGCACCGGCTTCCGTGCGCCGACCGTGGACGACCTGTACGGCGGTGCGGTGAAGAGCCGTGATTCGTTCACCGATCCGTGCGATACCTCGTTCGGCATCGCTGCCAGCAGCGCGACCGTGGCCGCACGTTGCCAGGCGCTGAAGGTGCCGGCGGACTTCCGCCAGCAGACCGCGTCGGAAGGCAACGTCGCCAACCGTCCGGGCCAGCAGGGCATCGCCGATTTCGACTCCGGTTCCAATGCGAACCTGAAGCCGGAAACCGCCAAGACCTGGACCGTGGGCCTGGTGTACAGCCCCGAGTTCGTGCCGGGCCTGGACGTCAGCCTGGACTGGTGGAAGATCCGCATCGACAACGCGATCGTGGGTGAGTCGGCCACCGACATCCTCAACCAGTGCTACGTGCAGGGCGTGGATTCGGCGTGCGGCCGCTTCACCCGTTCCACCAGCGCCAAGACGCTGGGTCAGGTGACGTCGCTGGACCGCTCGCTGGTCAATGCGGGCTACCGCGAAACCGCCGGCTACGACTTCAGCCTGCGTTACCGCCTGCCGGAAACCGCGTTCGGCCGCTTTGCCGCCACCTGGAACACCACCTACACCGACTACCTGGAGCAGCGCAACGACAGCGCCGCCACCACGCCGGTGGAGCAGAAGACCGGCTGGCAGGGCAACTTCCGCGTGCGTTCGACCTTCAACCTGGATTGGCAGTACGGCGACCTGGGCATCGGTTGGACCGCCCGCTACTACTCGGGCATGAAGGAAGCCTGCTCGTATGACCTGGCCGGTGGCCCGGACTGCAACATGGCCGGCTTCGTCTCGCCGTACACCGATGCGCAGCCGAGCCGCAAGGTGGGCTCCAACACCTTCCACGACCTGCAGGTGCGTTACAGCCTGCCGTGGGACGGCACCGTGTCGCTGGGCGTGAACAACGTCTTCGACCACCAGGGTCCGATCATGTACAGCCAGCCGAACAGCAGCTTCACCTACTACGGTGGCTTCGACATCGGTCGTTTCATGTACATGAAGTACCAGCAGCGCTTCTAAGCCTGCAACCGCGTTCCCGCCACCGCCATCTCTCTCTCCTGGCGGTGGATGGAAGCAGAACGGCGCCCTTCGGGGCGCCGTTCTTTTTTGGGTGGAAGCGGGTCGGATCCCTTCGCCCTGCGAAGGGCTCTGACCCCACGCGACGGATAGAACAGGGTCAGAGCCCTCCGCGTTGCGGAGGGATCCGACCCCGCAGCCCCGCCGGCGCTAGCGCTTGGCGCGCATCGTGCGGATGTTGTCACCGACGAACAGGATCAGGCCGGCCCAGATCGCGGCGAAGCCGATCGCCTTGGCAGTATCGAACGCTTCGTGGAAGAAGAACACGCCCAGCAGCAGCTGCAGGCTCGGCGCGATGTACTGCAGGATGCCGACCAGCGACAGCGGGATGCGCTTCACGCCGTAGGCGAAACCGATCAGCGGCACTGCGGTCACTGCGCCACCGAAGACCAGCAGCAGGTCATTGCGCCAGCCCCAGCCATGGAAGAACGCGCCGCCATGGCCGTTTTCCGCCCAGATCGCGAAGGCCAGCGCCGGCAGGAACAGGTACATGCTCTCCACGCCCAGGCCGGCCACCGGATCGACCGAGACCAGCTTGCGCAGCAGGCCATACAGGCCGAACGAACAGGCCAGGCCCAGCGCGATCCACGGCGGCGTACCCGCGTCGATGGTCAGCCAGGCCACGCCCACCGCCGCCATCGCCACCGCCACCCACTGCAGGCGCCGCAGCCGCTCCTTCAGCACCAGCACGCCCAGCAGCACGTTCACCAGCGGGTTGATGAAGTAGCCCAGGCTGGTCTCGATCACATGGCCGGCGTTGACCGCCCAGATGTACAGGCCCCAGTTGAAGGCGATGGTCAGGCTCGACACCAGCAGGATCGGCAGCGCGCGCGGCTGCGCGGCGATCTTCTGCCACCAGCCCAGGCGCGAGCTGATCAAGAGCCAGCCCAGCACCATCACGGTGCTCCAGATGATGCGGTGGGCGATGATCTGGAACGAGGGTACCTCGTTGAGCAGGTGCCAATAGACCGGCACCAGGCCCCAGATCACGAAGGTGGATGCGGTGACCAGCAGGCCCCGGCGTTGTTCTTTCTCTTCCATGCTCACTTCTTTCTCGTCCTTGCCATTGTCAGCACCACCACACCCAGGAGAATCACCGCCATCGCCAGCAGGTCGCGCCAGCCGAAGCGCTCGCCGTTGAGCAGCGCGCCCAGCAGCACCGCGATCACCGGATTGACGTACGCATAGCTGCCGGCCAGCGCCGGCCGCACGTTCTGCAGCAGCCAGACGTAGGCGGTGAAGGCAACGATGGAACCGAACACGCACAGGTAGGCCATCGCCAGCAGGCCACCGGTATCGGGCAGCGTGGTCGGGCGCTCGCCGACCGCCAGGCCGATCAGCACCAGCAGCACGCCACCGCAGATCATCTGCCCGGCGGCGGTCATGAACGGGCCCGGCAGGTCCAGGCCGCGCGCCCACACCGAACCGAAGGCCCAGCCGATCGGCGCGATCAGCAGCAGCACCAGCCCGGTCGGCGAGGCCGTCAGGCTGCTGCCGGCGTTGAGCCAG
The DNA here is from genome assembly GCF_900186865.1 of Stenotrophomonas maltophilia. Classification (NCBI taxonomy): domain Bacteria; kingdom Pseudomonadati; phylum Pseudomonadota; class Gammaproteobacteria; order Lysobacterales; family Lysobacteraceae; genus Stenotrophomonas; species Stenotrophomonas maltophilia. The sequence goes on along the minus strand of NZ_LT906480.1, from coordinate 319,231 downwards.
ACTACGCCGAGGAAGCCGATGGCGATGCCCAGCCACTCACCGCGGCTGGCATGCTGCCCGCGCAGCGCCGAGAACAGCGCCATCCACAGCGGCACCGAGGCCACCGCTGTCGCGGCCAGGCCCGAGGACACCTCACGCTCGGCCAGCACCACCATGCCGTTGCCCAGCACCAGCATGGTCACGCCCATCACCACCAGGTTGCGCCACTGCCGCAGGGTCGGGTTCGGCATCTTCCAGAACAGGCGCAAGGCCAGGAACATCAGGCCACCGGCAATGATGAACCGGCTGCCGGAAACCATCGTCAGCGGCAGCGCGCCGCCGTGCAGGGCCTTGGCGATGCCCAGGTAGGTCGAGCCCCAGACCACGTAGACCAGCAGCAATGCCAGCGCGACAAGGCCACCCCGGGGGGCAGCCGCAAAGGGAACAGGGGAAGCCGACATGACGCACCAGCGGGCGGGGAAAAACGGATTCTAGATCGTTCGGCTGACGGAAATAACCCCGGTTCCGGGCACGCTGATTTGCACCTACAAAGGCGCCGGGTTTTCCCTCGACAGGGTTGAGACAAACCCCGACGTCTGTTGCGCCGCCAGGCGGGTGGCAGTGTCATCCAAGCTGACGTATCGCACCCCGCCGAACACAAGTGAGATGCCGATCAAGGAAAGGATTGCTCCGATCACTGAGAACGGACTTGCCCAGCAGGTGTTGGGCCAATGACCTGAACAGGAGAACCACCATGACCTGCATACCGCCTCCACTCGCAATGCCGGTGGGAGTTGCTGGTGCTTCATTGCTGTGCTCACCCATTGAACCGGTCCTGATTGCCGTTGCAATCGTCATTGCCGTCCTGCCCATCTGAGGAGCATCCCGTGGAACCGAAAGCACTACCCAAGCAGGCCAGATCGGTAGGGATGCACGGTTCGTGCATCTTGATTGAGACAACCGGAGCAGGCTGCGCAGCTGTCGGCATCGTTGTCGGCATTCTCATCAACCGGGGCATCCATCCGAAGTGATATCCCACTCGGGTGGGTCGGATCATCCGACCCACCCTCCGGAGACAATATGAAAGATCCAGCTCGAATGTTGGAACTCGCGGATGATCCTGCAGAACTGTCTGCACTGACGGAGATATTCGGAAGGAGATCGTCGCTCTTGGGCGTGCTCGAGGCCACTGGACGTGCGGCACGTATTCGCCAATGGGGATCGCTGATCAATGGAAGTGGGGACACCTCGACAAACCGTCAATCCATGCTTTCGATATGCCGTGAGTTCGATCAGGTAATCCTGCGCGACTTCTTCCACGATGAGTGCCGGAGCCACATGGGCAGTCCACTGTATGCGACGCCGGGGAAATTCTTCGTCAAGCCTCCACTGGCGGGAATGGTCATATACAAGGACGAGTTCGTGGACGTGCACTACATGCAGAGCTCGCCACTTCAGGCAGCTGCAGCATTCCAGGCCGGTGTCGAAACCGGAATCACCATCAACGGCACGGACTCACTGGTGTTCTTCACGGATACGCCCGGCGTCGAGTATCAGGTATACCCGGTCCACACCGGTGACGAATCCGACCCGCGGCTGGGCCCGCCTAGTCGAGGGCAGTCGGCTTCTGGTGACCATCTGTTCCTTGAGGGCGGCAGGCAGGGAATGCACCTTCTACATGGCTCCAGTCCGACGTCGATGATTGTCTGCCTCTCGTCCAGATCAAGGTCCGAGGTCACTCAGCACTTCTCCCTGCAGTCCGGAAAGCTCGTCGGCTGCACGGCGACAAGCGTAACCGACTCCCGGCTCCAGATCATCGCGACAGCATTGTCCTACCTGCGGGGGAGCGACAACACCGGAGCCTTGCTGGACATGTCGCGCCATCCGACGACATTCGTTCGCTGGAACGCGCTGAGATCGCTCTACCGCGTTGACCCGGCAGCGGCATCCGAGCGACTCAAGGAAATGAGGGAGAACGATGTGAACGAAGAGATCAGGAAGCTTGCGACCCGCTCACTGGAACAAGGATGAGCAACCATGCCAATCCGCATTGAAGACACGTCCCAGGATTCGATCGGCCTGATGGAACTCGTGGACTACCTACACGATTCGGCGTTCGATCCCCGCGACCAAGAGTCGATGATCTCAGTGGCCCCCGTGCTGAGGAAGCTGGGCAACAACCAGACATTCCTGAGCGAGATCATCTGCAAGGAACTCAAGGATTCGAAAAGCATTCAGGTCGATAACGACTACACACCCCAGGTCCTGATGCTCCATGCCCCACAGGTCTCGGGCCAGAGCTACTTCATCCGCGCATGCTTCTGGCCTGGCCATGAGGACGAGATCCTTGCTGCAAGTGGGCACAGCACGTTTTTCTATGGCATTCCGCACGACCACAACTTCAATTTCCTGACCATCGGATATCAGGGACCGGGGTACATAAGTGACTACTTCGAGTACGACTACGCGTCTGTTTGCGGAATTCCCGGAGAAAGTGTCGATCTCAGGTTCATGGAACGATCCCAGCTCAACAAGGGAAGCATGCTGCTGTACAGGGCATTCCAGGATGTCCACCAACAAATGGCACCAGAAAGCTTCTCGGTAAGCATCAACATCATGGAGCACTCACTGAGAAGTGTAACCATGGACCAGTACGAGTTCGAACCTGGAACCGGCACGATTTCGCAGATCATCAACCGCTCCAGCGCTGCGGCCATTTTCATGATCGCGGCTGCGACGGAAGATGGGGATTCGCAGCAACTGCTTCGCGATATTTTCAGGAGCCACCCGATGGACCGAGTGCGCATGGCTGCACTGGAAGCCCTGATTGCGAACTCGCCAACCCCCGAAGCCGCCCTTCAGTTGACCACCATGGTCCAGTCCAGGCACAGCCTGTTCATGCGATCCAGAGCCCGCCAATTGGCTGACGGTTTTGAAGAGAGGTCCCGCCATGCTTCTCGCTGAGCAGGTCTGCAAGCGGTTTGGCGAGAGGGTCGTGCTGCGGGACCTCGATCTTTGCGTACCTCCAGGGGAGATCGTTGGCATCATCGGTGCCAATGGCGTTGGCAAGACGACGCTCTTCCGTATCCTCTGCCATCTCATTCCTGCCGATTCCGGAACCGTAGCTTTTGGAACCGAAGCCGACACCGCCAGCGTACCGTACGTGGATATTGGCTATCTGCCCGAATCGCGCAGTCTCTTCTCCGAAGTCACCGTTGGAAGGACGCTGGAGTTCTGGGCGCGACTGAGAGGGATGTCAGGAAAGCAGGCGGTGAAGGCACGCGATGTGTGGCTTGAAGAAATAGGGCTGCTGGCGCGCGCCTCAAATCGAGTATCCAGCCTCTCCAAGGGCAACCTGCAGAAGCTGCAGCTCGCCGCCTGCATGCTTCACGACCCGGGCGTCCTGATCCTTGATGAGCCGTTCTCGGGACTGGACCCTGTAAACCAGATTGCCGTTGCCGACCTCATCAATCGTGCGGCACGCCAAGGTACAGCCGTTGTGCTTTCCGCCCACCACATTGAGTTGCTTCAGCGCCTCGCCAGAAGGATTCTCATGCTGAGGGATGGACAGCTTCATCCCGCCACGTCGCAGGACCTTCACCCTACCCGCATCGTGGCGCTCTCTCATCCTCTGCATTGCGAGTCCTCCCCGCATGACCTTCGACCGGAGAAAAGCTTATGCGAGTGAGCCCGTTCTTCATGATCAGCCTGTTCGAATTCAGACGGCACCTGGACATTCGTGGCGAAGTTGCAGGTCTTCTATTGCTCGCAGTGATCGCATTGGTGAAGTTGGGTGGAGACGCCATTCTTGCTCGGGAATCTGCAGCCGTCGTCCACTTGGATGCGCGAGGCACTCCAGTAGCGGGCCTGAGCGAGGGGCGCTTCCACTTCAGTGACGCGCTGGGAGATGGGGTCTCAGGCGATCCACCAATTCTGTCCTCGGTGGCCGGAGACTATATTCTCCACACCGAGCAGCCGCCGGGCTGGCTTGGGGAACTGCAACGCAGCCTGGACACGCTCCACCGTCAACATTCTCTATCACTGCTCGGTGTAACCCGTGACCAGCTTCGGAAGGTGGACTCACCAGTCTCGCTACGCGTCATTGACTCTCGGGGCACCGCGGTCTTCGCGGACACATCCTTGACCGCTGTTTCAATCGCAATGGTGGTACTGACGACACTCGCCATACTTGGCTGCCTTGGCATGATTTTTCAGGGCCTGCTGGGAGAGCGCTTTGGTCATGCTACAGAAATGATCCTGAGTGCAGCGCCACCTGGGCTCTGGCTCGACTGCAAAGTTGCCGCGTCCATCCTTCATGGATTGAAGACGGTGGCAGTGTATGGGGTCTACGGTGCAATCGGTTGGACGCTGATGTCCGGTTCGGCGAGTGGGGATGCAACCTTTGCCGAAGGCAGTTGGAAGGTGATGCTCGGCCTGCTCGTGTTCTGCCTTCTGGGGCTCATGCTGTGGAACTGGTTTTTCGCCGCGTGCGCTACCGCCATTCGATCACCGCATTCAGCTTTCCGCAACACGCTCCCGGCTTTCCCACTGACGATGATCATGATTGGATTTGCTGGCCTGCGGACGCCCGACGGTGCATTCATGCACGTAATGTCCCTTTTTCCTTTCACGTCAATGGCTGCAATGCCGGTTCGGCTTCTGTACGTGAATGTGCCGATCTGGGAGATCGCGCTGTCCCTGTCGCTTCTGGCCTTCACGGCAGCACTTTTGCGGAAGTGGGCCCGCAGCAACTTCAGGACTGCCATCGTTTCCCCGGTTGAACCAACGCATACATCGTCTGATTGAGGCTACCGAGAAGGGCTGCAGCGGCTCTCCTTACGACGTATTAGCTATGGTCCCTGCCCCCCTGCGCTGTCACCCTGTGCGGTCCCATGCCCTGCCCCGCCCCTCCGGCACCCGGCGTTGACGTGGGATGCAGTACCTAGGAGGCTGGCCGTCAGCGCCCCGCGCGCGGCTGGCACCGATCTTTCCCGCACGGAAGCGCCGCATCGAGGATTCCCACCCGGATGAGCACCACGTCCCAATCCGCTGTCACCCGCACCGACGGCGCCGCGCTGCGCCGGTCGATCTCCAATACCCTCAAAGGCTCCGCCGGCAACCTGGTGGAGTGGTATGACGTCTACGTGTACTCGGTGTTCGCCGTGTACTTCGAATCGCAGTTCTTCTCGCCGGACGACAAGAACTCCACGATGTACGTGTGGGCGATCTTCGCCGCCACGTTCCTGATGCGCCCGATCGGTGCCTGGTTCTTCGGCCGCTTCGCCGACCGCCACGGCCGTCGGTTGGCGCTGACTGTCTCGGTCACGCTGATGGCGCTGTGCTCGTTCCTGATCGCCATCACCCCCACCGCCGCCAGCATCGGCATCTGGGCCGCAGTCATCCTGCTGTTCGCGCGCCTGCTGCAGGGCTTCGCCACCGGCGGCGAGTACGGCGCCAGCGCCACCTACATGTCCGAGGCCGCCATTCCCGGCCGTCGCGGCTTCCTGTCCTCCTTCCACTACGTCACCCTGGTTGGCGGCCATGTCCTGGCCCAGCTGACCCTGCTGCTGATGCTGACCTTCTGGGGCAAGCCGGAGATCTCCGAGTGGGGCTGGCGCATCGCCTTCGGCATCGGAGGCATCGCCGCGGTGGTGGTGTTCTGGCTGCGCCGCGGCATGGACGAATCGCTGTCGGAGTCGTCGATCGAAGCTGCGCGCGAGGGCAAGGCGCAGAAGTCCGGCTCCATGTACGAGCTGTTCGTGCACCAGTGGCGGCCGCTGCTGCTGTGCTTCCTGATCACCGCCGGTGGCACCGTGGCCTTCTACACCTACTCGGTGAACGGCCCGAAAATGATCCAGAGCGCATTCGCGGGCAACGACCCGATGACCGGCACCCTGATCAACCTGGGCGTGCTGGCGTTCCTGATGGTGCTGCAGCCGGTCGGCGGCTGGCTGTCGGACATCATCGGCCGCAAGACCCTGCTGGTGTTCTTCGGTGTGGGCGGTGTGCTGTACAGCTGGTACCTGGTCACCCAGCTGCCGCACCAGCACGACGCCACCCTGGCCTTCCTGACCCTGGCACTGGCCTTCGTCATCCTCACCGGCTACACCTCGATCAATGCCGTGGTGAAGGCCGAGCTGTTCCCCACCCACGTGCGTGCGCTGGGCGTAGGCCTGGGTTATGCGCTGGCCAACTCGCTGTTCGGCGGCACCGCCCCGCTGCTGTACCAGGGCGCGCTGAAGACCGGCCACGTCGACTGGTTCGCCATCTACGTGACCGCAACGATCGCGGTATCGTTGGTGGTCTATGTGTTCTTCCTCACCAACAAGGGCCCGAACTGGCTCGACGGCACCCGCAAGTAAGCGCGTTGCCCTGATCGCGTCCACCGGTTCACTGCCGGTGGCCGCTGCGTCTCCCGCCACGCCACTGATGTGGATCGCGGCGACGCTGGCCGCAGCCACGGCACTGGCCTGGCTGCTGCGCCGCCCCAACGCACAGGTCGCGTGGCCGCGCATCGGCTTCGGAATGGCCCTGCTGGTGTTCTGCGCCGCGCTGGCGCTGCAGCTGGCGGTGGACCTGGGCAGCGGCCACAGCTCGCTGCAACTGCGCCTGCATCGCGGCATCAATGCAGGGTCGCCGGTTGGCCTGCGTACGATGGTGGCGTGCTATCTGGCAGCGCTCGCGGCCGCCGGCTGGGGCGCATGGACGCTGCTGCGCCGGCGCAGGTAGTGCCGGCCGCTGGCCGGCAATGGAAATCCGCAATCCGCAATCCGCAATCCGCAATCGGTAGAGTCGACTGTTGGTCGACTGCTCTCTCTGTCGGCACCGAAAAACCCGCGCTGCGCGCGATAGTCGACTGGCAGTCGACTCTACCCCCGGCGGAATGACATGACACCCCGCCGGTCCCGAGCCTCAGCGGCGGGCCGCTTCGCTCTTGTCGCGCGCGCCGCGGAACTCCGATTCCTTCTCCCACGTCGGCCAGCGGCGGCTGTTGGCCAGCTCGGCACCCAGGTCGTAGACCAGCAGAGTGTCAGCCGCGTGGCCGCTCGGATCCCAGCTCGGGGTCCAGGCATCGCAGGCCTGGTGGTAGCAGTCGGCGAAGTACTTCTCGCGCAGCGCGCGGCCGGCTTCAACGCCGCCGTCCAGCTTGTCCAGGCCCGGGCCGATGGTAATCGCCGGCACGCCCAGGCGGGCAAAGGCGAAGTGGTCGGCGCGGTAGAAGAAGCCGGCCTCCAGGTTCGGGTCCGGGCTGTAGCTGCGACCGCGGGCCTTGGCCACGCGTTCCAGGTCGCCTTCCAGCGACACCCGGCCCTTGCCCCACGAAGCGATGTCGCGGGTCGCGCCATCCGGGCTGAACATCTCGATGTTCAGCACTGCAGCGGTCTTGTCCAGCGGCGCCAGCGGATGCGCGGCGTAGTAGCTGGCGCCCAGCAGGCCCTTCTCTTCGGCGGTGAGGGCCACGAAGTACAGCGTGCGCTGCGGCTGCGGGCCGGCGGCGAACACGCGGCCCAGTTCCAGCACCGTGGCCACGCCGGTGGCGTTGTCGATCGCACCACGGCGGATGCGGTCGCCCTTGGCGTCGGCTTGGCCGATACCGAACGCATCCCAGTGCGCGGAGAAGATCACGGCCTCGTCGGCGTGTTCACCACCGGGCAGCTTGGCCACCACGTTGCGGGTCACCACCTGCTCGCGCTTGAGCGCGAAATCCACGCTCAGCTTCGCGTTGTCCAGTGCCACCGGGCGGAAGTCCGCACGCATCGCCTTGCGCTTCTCGGCATCGAAGTCCAAGCCGGCGTCAGCGAAGATCGCCTCGGCAAGTTCGCGCTGCATCCAGCCACGCAGCGGCGTGTGCTGCGCCATCGCCTCGGCCTGGCCGCGTTCGATGTCGAACAGCGGCGAGGTGCTCGAGCTCTTCACAGTGGCCCAGCCATAGGCGGCCGGCGCGGTCTCGTGCACGATCAGCACACCCTCGGCACCACGGCGCGCGGCTTCCTCGAACTTGTAGGTCCAGCGGCCGTAGTAGGTCACCGCCTTGCCATCGAACGCGCCCGGCGCATCGGCTTCGAAATCGGCGTCGTTGATCAGCACCACGGCGATCTTGCCGTGCAGGTCCACGTCCTTGTAGTCGTTCCAGTGGCGTTCCGGTGCGTCGATGCCATAGCCGACGAACACCAGTGGCGCGTCCTTGATCTGCACGCGCTTGCGCGGCTGCAGGCTCTGCAGGGTCACGTCCACGCCGTTGGCCAGCGCGCGCTTGCCCTGCTTCAGCGACAGGCTGGCCTTGGCCGGCCCGTCCAGCTGCGCGCGCACCAGCGGCACCGGCTGCACCCAGCTGCCATCCACGCCACCCGGCTGCAGGCCGTAGCTGCGGAACTGCTCGATCAGGTACTGCACCGTGCGCTCTTCGCCCTCGGTGGCCGGCGCGCGACCCTCGAATTCATCCGACGCCAGCACACGCACGTGGCGCGACAGAGCCTGCGGATCGATGCCGCCACCCGGCAGGTCGTTGGCCGCATGGGCCAGGCCACCGACAAACAGGCAGGACGACAGCAGCAACACGCGCATCGGATTCACGGCAGTACCACGGCTAGCTTGGAAGTCACCAGAGTGTAACGTGGTCGTGACATCACGGCGCAGCCTGGGCCCACGTCATCCACGCATGGCGTGGGTCTACCTGCTGATGCGGTCCAGCCAGCAGGCCAGGCCCTGCGCGTTGAGTTCGATGTCCATCGCCAGAACAGCGATCACCGCCGCATCGTCCAGCGCACAGCCATGCAGCTGTGCACGTTCCAGGTACAGCGCCTGCAGCGCGGCCAGCAGGCAGCGGTGGCGGTCCGGCCGGCCATCGCACTGGCGGCCGATGGTGGCCATCGCATCGATCTGTTCGAACAGGTCGTTGGCCAGTTTCTGCACCTGTTCCACACGTCCGTAGTGGGTCAGGTACATCGCCTGCGGGCCATAGCCCAGCATGCGCTGGATCGAGGCCTTCATCGCTTCCGGGTCGAACTGCACCGGCGACGAGGTCGGGAAGATGAAGGCCCCCTGCGCGCTGTCCAGCTCGCGGTAGGAAATGCCGAAGGTATCGCCGGTGAACCAGCTGCGGCTGCGCGCATCCCACACGCAGTAATGGTGCAGTGCGTGGCCCGGGGTGTGCAGCAGCACCAGCTCGCGGCCGGCCAGGTCGATACGGTGGCCGTCCTCGGCCACCACCACACGATGTTCGGGAATGGCCTCGATACGACCATAGCTGCGCGCGATTTCCTCGGCACCGTACACCGCCGTGGCACCGGCAATCAGCCGGGTCGGGTCGATCATGTGCGGCGCACCGCGCGGGTGCAGCACTGCCTTTGCGTTGGGCAGCTGCTGCATCAGCAGGCCGGCGCCGCCGGCGTGGTCCAGGTGCACGTGCGTGAGCAGCAGCCAGTCCACCGCGTCAACGGCCAGACCCGCGTTGGCCAGCGCCTGCAGCATGGCCGGCACCGACAGCCCCGTGCCACAGTCGACGAACGCGGCGCGGTCGTTTTCAACGATCAGATAGGCCGCGTCGAAGTCGGGACGCTGGAAGCCGGTATCGATGGTGTGGATGCTGGGGTCGGCGATCATCGGCACGCACCTGGCAGGATCGGGAACAGACGCCCATGGTAGGCGCGCGGGCGGTCCGGGTTCGATGCGGCTTTGGTCGGGTGGTGCCGGGTTGTGGCCGGGTAGAGTCGACTGTCAGTCGACTGTCGCGCGCAGCGCGGGCTTCCAGAGGAGCAGTAGACTCACAGTCGACTCTACCAAGGGCAAGCGCAGGCAAGCGCAGGCCAACCAACCGCAGGTCCATCGGGTGCGCAAGGGCCAGGTTCAGCGCAATGCGAACCGCGGCCGCAGCAGCAGGGCCAGCACCAGCACCGCCAGGAATGCGCCGTAGGCGTACAGCACCGCCAGTACCTGCGGCCAGATCGGGCCGGCGCCGGGCTGTGCCATGCCAAGTCGATACCCCCACAGCATCGAGGCGATGCTCAGGGCGAAGGCCAGCAGCAGGGTGGAGCCATCGAACAGGCGCCGCCGCGGGGTGCGCGGCTGGCGCGGGAACAGCCAGTACAGGCTGCCCAGCAGCAGGAACCAGGGCAGGAACAGCAGCAGCGACAACCAGGCCATCGCAGACTCCATGTCATCGCGCCGGAGGCGCGCGGACATCATGCCATGACCTTCGTTCGCGGGTAGTGCCGGCCGCTGGCCGGCGTTTTCCTACGCAGTGCCGTGGTAGTGCCGGCCGCTGGCCGGCATTTCCTATGCAGTTGCCGGCCAGCGGCCGGCACTACCCCTTACGCTTCGCGCAGCATGGCCAGGGCCGCCAGCACGGCGTCCACTTCGGCTTCCAGCTTGAACAGTTCGCTCTGCAGCTGGTCACCCTGCTCCGCCTGCTTGATCACGGCAATCAACTGCCCCGCATCGCGCGGCGAATCGAAGCCTTCGCTCTGGATCAGCAGCGTGCCGTCACCGGCGGTCAGCTTGAAGTAGAAGCGGCCGTCCTTCTCGCGGTACTGCTTGAACAGTGGCGGTGCCACGCGGGCCACGCCGGCGTCCTCGCTGGCGATATCGCCTGCGGTGGACAGGTCACGCAGGCCCACGGCGTGGCGCAGCTCGTCCAGCAGCGGTGCCGCCAGCTGCTCGCGCAGCTGCTGGCCACGGCGCTTGAGCAGCGCCTCGATCTTCTCCGGCTCGGCCATCAGCGCGTTGTAGCGTTCGCGCAACGGCGACAGCTCGCTGTCGATGCGCTCGAACAGCTGCTGCTTGGCGTCACCCCAGCTGATGCCGGCGGCGAACGCCCTGGCGAATTCGGCGGTCTGTTCCGGGGTGGCGAAGGCCTGGTACATCTGGAACAGCGCAGAGCCCTCGGTGTCCTTCGGCTCGCCAGGTACGCGCGAGTCGGTCAGGATCGAGAACACCAGCTTCTTCAGCTCCTCGCGCGGCACGAACAGCGGAATGGTGTTGTGGTAGCTCTTGCTCATCTTGCGGCCATCCAGGCCCGCCAGCGTCGCCACCTGCTCGTCGATCACCACGTCCGGCAGCGGGAAGTACTCCTTGCCATACACGTGGTTGAAGCGCTGGGCGAAGTCGCGCGCCATCTCGATGTGCTGGATCTGGTCACGGCCCACCGGTACCTGGTTGGCCTTGAAGATCAGAATGTCGGCGGCCATCAGCACCGGGTACATGAACAGGCCGGCGCTGACGCCTGCGTCCTCGTCCACGCCTTCCTCGCGGTTCTTGTCCACCGCCGCCTTGTAGGCGTGCGCGCGGTTGAGGATGCCCTTGCTGGCGATCGCGGTCAGGAACCACATCAGCTCGGTGGTCTCGCGGATGTCGCTCTGGCGGTAGAACCACACGTGTTCCGGGTCCAGGCCACAGGCCAGCCAGCTGGCCGCGATCTCCAGGGTCGCGCGCTGGGTGCGCTGCGGGTCCTGCGACTTGATCAGGCTGTGCAGGTCGGCCAGGAAGAAGAAGCTCTCGATCCCCGGGGCGCGGCTGGCCGCGATGGCCGGACGGATGGCGCCAACGTAGTTGCCCAGGTGGGGCGTGCCGGAGGGGGTGATGCCGGTAAGGACTCGGGTGGTCATGACTGCGTGGGGTAACCTTCGATGAACGGGGCCAGTTTACCTTGCACGCCACCAACCCCGTCAGGGCCGGCGGCGCGTTCATTCACGCAACCCCGCTGGAGACGCCCGATGAAACGCCTGCTGCCCCTGCTGTTGATCCTGCCCCTGGCCGGCTTCCGCCCCGCCCCGATGCCGCCGCCGGCCTACGAGGGCGGCCCCGTGCGCATGTCTCTGGTCGACCGCGACCGCGGCACCGAATTGCGCAGCTACCCCGCCGAGGGCCAGCGCTGGGTGGCCGGCGAGCGCGGCCACCGCTACGCCGTGCGCCTGTACAACGACAGCCCGCGCCGGGTGCTGGTGGTGCTGTCGGTAGACGGCGTCAACGCCATCTCCGGCGAGGATGCCGATCCGTCGCAGACCGGCTACGTGCTCAACCCCGGCCAGCGCGCCGACATCACCGGCTGGCGCAAGAGCCAGGATGAAGTGGCGCAGTTCGTGTTCAGCAGCCCCAGCGGCAGCTATGCCAGCCGCACCGGTCGCCCGGACAACATCGGCGTGGTCGGCGTGGCGGTGTTCGAGGAAGCGCGCCGCTGGCGTCCGGATCCGATCCTGCGCCGCAGCCTGCCGCTGCCGGCACCGGCCCCGACGGCCGAAGCGGCGGCCGATGCCAGCGCCAGCAACAGCCGCATCGAGGGCTATGCCAGCAAGTCGCAGGCCCCTGCGCTGGGCACCGGCCACGGCGCACGCGAGCAGTCGTCGGTACGCGATACCGACTTCGAACGCGCCAGCCGCAGCCCGGCGCAGGTTCTGCAGCTGCGCTACGACAGCGCCCGCAATCTGCGCGCGCGCAGCATCCTGGTCGATACACCGCCGTCGCGCCTGCCGCGCGAACCGCAGGCGTTCCCCAACCGCTATGTGCCGGACCCGCCGGCGCGTTGATCGGCCGCCCAGACAGCACAACGCCCGCAACCTCTCGGTGCGGGCGTTGTGCCGTGGGGGAAAACCGTAGCGCTTACTTGTAGTCCGGGTAGTCCTTGCTCACGGCATCCTGGAACTCACGGACTTCCTTCTCAGCGCGATCCTTGGCCCAGCCATAACGTTCCTGCAGGCGGCCGGCCAGATACTCGGCATTGCCTTCAGCCACATCGAAGTCGTCGTTGGTCAGATCGCCCCACTTGGCCTGGGCCTTGCCCTTCAGCTGCGACCACTTGCCGGAAATGATGTCTTTGTTCATTGCTGGGAGTCCTTGGTTGCAACGGCGTTCTTACCGTGGCTACAGCTTCGCGCAGCGGCTGTTGAGTGCCGGTCAACCGACCATGAAAGCACTGCTCACCTGCTTGAATGGTTCACTACGCTTCGACACGTACGCTGCAGAAGAACGCGCAAGAAAAAAGGCCGGGGAGGTCCCCCCGGCCTTTTTGCTTTCCGTTCCACTTCAGGCTCAACGGCCCTTGGCGGCATCCTCAACCTTTTCGCCAGCCTTCTGCACGTCCTTGCCGGCACCGGCAACGGTGTTGCAACCGGCCAGCAGGGCCACCGAGAACATCGACAACAGCATCAGGGCAACTACGCGCTTCATGGGCTTCTCCTTGGGTTCGCCGCTATACCGCTTCATTCGCGGATGGGGTTCGGTCGCTCGGCGGAAGGAGCCAATGCCACTGCCGCCGCGTGATGTGCAATCTGGCGGCAGGGGCGTGGAGCGGGTGTGAACGGATCATCGATCCGTTCAGGCGGAGAGCTCAGTCGCGCATCAGGGTGGACTTGCCGAACAGGCTTTCGACCAGGTCCACGGCCAGTTCGGCGGTGGCATTCTGCTTGTCCAGCAAGGGGTTGAGCTCGACGATGTCCAGCGAACCCATGCGCCCGGTGTCGGCAATCATCTCCATCACCAGCTGCGCCTCGCGGTAGTTCACCCCGCCCGGCACGGTGGTGCCGACGCCCGGTGCGATGCTCGGGTCGAGGAAATCCACATCGAAGCTGACATGCAGGTGGGTGTTCTCGTCGATGCCCGCCAGTGCTGCCTCGACCGCGCGCTTCATGCCGTTCTCGTCGATGTAGCGCATGTCGTAGACATCCACCTTGTGGGTCTTGATCAGGCGCTTCTCTTCCGGGTCCACCGAACGGATGCCGATCTGGTGCACCTGGATGGGGGTGATCGCCGGTGCGCTGCCGCCGAGGTGGGTCAGCGCCTTCGGGCCGAGGCCGCACAGGCAGGCCACCGGCATGCCGTGGATGTTGCCCGATGGAGTGACATCGCTGGTGTTGAAGTCCGAATGCGCATCCAGCCACAGCACGCGCAGAGTCTTGCCCTGCTCGCGGCACCAGCGTGCCACGGCAGTGATCGAACCGATGCCCAGGCAGTGGTCGCCGCCGAGCATGATCGGCATGCGGCCGGCCTGCAGTTCGGCATAGCTGGCTTCCATCAGCGCGTGGTTCCACGCCACCACTTCATCCAGGTGGCGGTAGCCTTCCACCGGCGCGGTCCACGGATTGCGCGGACCATCCAGGTTGCCCAGGTCGCGCACATCCACGCCGCGCGCCTCGAGCGCTTCCGGCAGCCCAGCCACGCGCAGCGCTTCCGGCCCCAGCCGTGCACCGCGATGGCCCGCACCCACATCGGTGGGAACGCCAATCAGCGATACGGAAATGGGATGGGCCATGGGTGCCTCCTGCGGGGGAAAAAGAAGCACAGTCTAGCCAGAGCTGTGTGACACCACTCGCGGCGGTGCAGCAGGGCCATTGCATGGCATGATGCCGCGCGGTCCCGACCACCTTTCATGGAAGATTGCGATGTCGCCCTTCATCAACACCGCCTGGCCACGCTTCTTCATGGGCGCGCTGCCCGTCGCCGCTTTTGCGGTTCTGTTGAGCAGCTCGATCGATGCATCGCCGTACCGCTGGCTGATGCAGGCGACGCTCCTGCTGGTGCCGCTCTCGACCCTGGTATTCCTCGGGTTGGGTTGGCAGCGTCTGCGCAAAGCACACGCCGAACACCCGATTCTGAAAAGCGAGCTGCCCCGTGTGGCGACGGCATTGATCGGCAACGTGAAGCTGGCGGCGCTATGGTTCGGCCTGACCTTCGTTGGCATGTTCACCCTGATGCTGGCGTGGGTGTTGCTGTATAAGTCCTGCGGCTGAAGCCTGCCCCAACCCGCTGCGCGCTCAGCGTCCGCGGCGGCGAACCGGCGTCAGGCTCTGCACCTGGCCGTTGTTGCGCATCATGCACAGGAAGCGGCCGTCGGGATAATCGATGATCAGTTCCTGGTAATCGCTGCCCACCGGCATCTGGGTGACCAGGGCGCCCTGCGCGCCCTTGCGCACATTGCAGGCCCCCAGTGCGGTATCGCCTGACGGCGCCGGGGTGGTCACCGAAGACACATTGCGGAACACCGCGCGGCAGCCGCCATTGACCCACACCGAGTGCCGCGACAGGCCCCAGTTCTTGCCTTCCTCGCAGCGGGTGCGGCTGAGCTGGCGCACGATCTCCACATTGCCACGGGTATTCAGATCGCACGACACCTGCTGCTGGCCGGTGGATTCGCAAGTGACTTCGCGCGGTAGCGCGGCATCCCCGGTGGCAGCGTCGCCAGGGCGGGCGCTGTTTGTGGCGGGCGCGGGCGCACCACGGCTGCTGACCTGGCAGATGCCAGTGGCGCCGCCTCGGCCGGTGTAGCTGACCTGCGGCGAGCCGTCATCGTTACGGCTGATCGACAGGGTGATGCCGCTGTTGGCATCGCGTGCTTCGAAATAGCGGTCGTTGAAACGTTTCAACGCCGTCTCGCGGCCTTGCACGTAGACCGGACCGCCTTCGTCGGCGTGCACATCGATGCCGCCCGGGCAGCTGGCGTTGAAGAACGGTACCGCGGCCATGGCTGGGACCACGAAGGCGGTGGATACCAGTGCGACGGTGAGCGACAGGGCATGGCGACGCATGTGCGGATCCCGAAGGGGCCCAGGATGGGCGTGTGGCGGCAGTATGCGGTGGAGCGCTGCGGGCTGTCCGTGAGGAATATCAATTTCCGGGTAGCGCGCGTGGGGATTCATGTCTGGTAAGGTGTTCTGGAAGCCCTGCCGGGGAAGTTAAGCCAGCTTTACTTCCTGGGCCATGAAAGGCCCTGCGACAGCAATGACGCACCAGGATTCATCGTTGGTTGCAGCCCCGCGCG
Source organism: Stenotrophomonas maltophilia (assembly GCF_900186865.1). Lineage (NCBI taxonomy): Bacteria > Pseudomonadati > Pseudomonadota > Gammaproteobacteria > Lysobacterales > Lysobacteraceae > Stenotrophomonas > Stenotrophomonas maltophilia. The sequence continues at coordinate 303,504 of NZ_LT906480.1, read as the reverse complement.
AAATGTCGCTTCTGGCATTGCAATGCTCGAAACGGGCCAAACGCGATAATTCATTTTTCCTTTCAGATCACCCGATGCCATCGAAACAAACGACTGGCAGGCGGTGATTTCACGTGCGCATGATGAATCGCCACCTGCGAGGGTGGCCGGGACTTCCAAGCCCGTGTTGTCAACGATGTATACGCTTGCCAGCCGGCGTCGTCCTCCCAAGTACGGCGCCGGCTGGCAATCCGTTAGCCGATCGACGGCGGGCGGTGCGTGGGGGCCTCGTGCCCGCCGATTCGTTGACCCGGTCTTGGAAGCCACGCATCGCCCGCCACCCTCCTCGGGTGGCACCTCTGTTCCCGACGAGGATGCCCGCATGCCCAAGGCCCATCACCCGTACCTGACCGCCACCCTGGGCGAGGCTGCCCTGCGCCTGCCGCCCGAACTGGCGCAGCCGTTGGAAGCCGCTTTCGCCGCCGCCAACGAGGCCCCTGCGCCGATCAACCTGCCCGGATGCCTGCAGCGCATCCGCGCCGGTGATGCCGCCGACGGACAGCCGTGGACGGGGCCCGCCAGCACACCCGGCCAGGCCGTGGCCGCCGCACGCCGGGATCGCGCCGCAGTCGGCCTGGTATCGTTGTTGGAGCTGTATCACGCCGCAGAGCGCGTGCGCGTGGACGGGCAAGAGAAGGACGATATCGGCGATGGCACGCGCGAAGGGCTGATGCTGGCCTGTCGGGGGCTGGCGGAGTATGTGGCGTTGCAGGTGGGCGGGGCTCAATAATGCGGAACATTGGCGTCTCCAACGCACAGATTCAACACGCCGCAACCCCGACGAACGAATCAGGCAGACCCGCTGCTGGAATGAGCACACCCTACCCAAACCTGAAACCTGTCCTCGTTGAGCTGCGGCTGGACGAAGTGGATTCGCGCGGCGGCGCTGTTGCCGAGATGATCGCCTCCACCGCGCGCCCCATGGCGCTGTCCATAAGCCCTGAACTCATGTGGTACAGCTTCGTGCTGAATGACAGAGCCATCGCCCGGATCCGTCCTGGAACGCGGGCGAATTGCACAATCTCATTCATCAATTACGAAGGTGCGAAGGAGGTGTTCACTTGTGGCACGTTGGCCGCCTTCGGAGACGGATCACCAACAAAGGGTTGATCCGCATCATCCGGTTTGATTGAACCTGTTCGCGCCGAATGCCTTGATCTGGCAACGGCAGACGCGTGAGGCATCAATGCGCAGCGTGGCACACAAGCTGCTTCGAGCCAGAATGGCCAAACGACTCCTCCTTTGCCGCGTCATTGAGTTGACTCACCGGCTTGGGACGAAAAAACCGCCGAAAGGCGGTTTTTTCATGCTTTTCCGTGCGCTTTACGTCCAGCGACGTGCCAACGCATCAAGGTCCGCACGTACGCTCATGCAGCGCTGGCATGCAGGCGCACACCCAGGGCACGAGTCACCTTCAGGATGGTCGAGAAATCAGGGCTGCGCTCGCCAGACAGGGCACGATACAGACTCTCCCGCGACAGGCCCGCCGCACGTGCGACCTTGCTCATCCCTTGGGCACGCGCGATATCGCCCAGCGCCTTGGCGATGAATGCCGAATCGCCGTCGCTTTCTTCGATGCATGCATCGAGATAGGCCGCCATTTCCTTCGGTGTATGAAGGTGTTCGGCCACATCAAATGCTTCGAGTTCAACTTTCTTCTTGATAGCCATGATGGGACAGCTCCAGTACTTCGGTATTGAGTCGTTTCGCCTACAACCAGTTCGATGCTCGCAGGGCACGCGCAATCTCCTTGGCCTTCTCTATATCGCGCTGTTGCGAACCCTTGTCGCCTCCGACCAGAAGAATCACCAACTGCCTGCCCCGCTGGGTGTAGTACACGCGGTAACCGGGTCCTGCATCGATACGCAATTCAGAAACGCCATCCGCCAGATAGCGGTGATCACCAGGATGGCCTTCAGCGAGCCGACCGATACGGGCCAGGATGCGAGCGCGTGCGGTTACGTCCTTGAGAGCGTCAATCCATGTCGCGAACTGACGGGTACGCTGGATCTTCATGGAGAAATGTAGCCTACTGGCTACATACTTTCAACAATCAGGTTCAACAATCAGGATCGCGCGCAGGGAAGTGCAGAGCGACGCATCACACGCCGCGAGGGAGAACAGCGGAGAAGGAAGGAGGGGGGGCGGGATCGGCGCCCGACTGGCCAACGCGCAGCCGCTGCAAAAAGAGATTGGCAGATGCCCATTGGTGCCGCTTATCCGAATCGAACGGATGACCTACTGTTTACAAGACAGTTGCTCTACCAACTGAGCTAAAGCGGCATGGGTGGATCACCGGCGGCAGCGCCGCGGTCCGGGGATTCTAGCGCAACCTTGCGCATTCCAGCGACCGGCTCTGTGCCGCCCCGCTGCGCTGCTGGGCCTGGGCCGGTTGCGTGCCTGCCGCCAGCTGCCCTTCCAGCCACCACTGCCCGGCGTCGCCGCTGGCGACAAGGCGCGGCTGGAAGCCGGCGGCCTGCACCGCCGCCATGCGCCGCTCGGCGCCTTCGCGGTTGCGGTACTGGCCCAGCGCCACGGCGTTGGCCTCCTCGCCTTGGCTGATGATGTAGTAGTCGCTCAGGCCAGCGGCGACGATGCGTTTCACGGTGGCCTGGGCTTCTTCGCGGTTGGCGGCGGCCGGCAGCATCACCCGGTAACGGGCACTGCCGCTGGCAGCAGGCTGTTCGCGCAGGCGCACCTGGCTGAGCAGCGTGCTGGCCTTGCCCTGCGCACTGGTAGCGGCGGCGCGGTCGGCGAACGGGCCCAGCGCGACGCAGCGCGGCGGCTCGGCGGCCGCGGGCGGGGTTGCGGGCTTCTCCGGTGCCGGGGTCGGGGTCGGTGCAGGCGGTGTTGCCGGCTTGGCAGCGGCAGCAACCGGCGTAGCCTCAGCCGCCTGCGGCTTGGCAATCTCCGGCTTGGCCGGGGCGGCGGGCGCCGGCGTTACAGCCACGGCCGTCTTCTCCGCCGGTTCGCGCTCCATCAACGGCGCGGTCGGCGCGGCAGCCGTGGCTTCGGCGGCCGCAGCGGCATCCACGCCACCGGGCACCCAGCGCAGCTCGGCCACGCCGGCGGGTTGCGGCGGCGGCGCAGGCTTCTGCGGCGCATCGCGCAGCAGCCACCAGCAGGCGACGCCAAGATTGAGGATGGCCAGTACGACGATCAGGGCACGGGTCAGCATGCGCGGATACTAGCCTGCGGGCTGGTGCACCGCCCAGCGGGCGAGGCCATCCAGCACCAGCGAGGGGTGGTAATCCGCGCCGGGCAGCAACGGCATCAGCGCCGGTGCGCCGCCACCATGCACCAGCAGCGACGGTGCGACGCCCAGCAGCGTGTGCGCCTGCTGTGCGCTGCGTTCGATCAGTGCCACGGCCGCACCATCGCAGCCGGAGGCGAGCGCGTCGGCGGTGTCGTTGGCGAACTCACTGTAGTCACCACCCGTGGCCGGCAGCTGCACGGCACGGGCGT